>DATFDB010000151.1:0-8242 GCA_035252445.1 Nitrosotalea sp.
AAACGTGTCAAATGAGAGATGTGACAATACTCCGGCAAACGCTGCTGCGCCAAGCCTTGCATCTTTCCTTCCAAAAGATATCATCAGAACTATCACTGCTATTGCGCCAAATGCTATCGAGTGTGACATTCTTTCAAGCGCATCAACATGTAGCAATGCGATGATGTGGTCAGAATCAATCAGAACTGCAAAGAGGCCTGTAATGATTACGTATCTTGCACTCAAAAATACTGCACCTGCAACTAAACCCCACAGAATATGGCCGCCAATCTCGCGAATGTTCAGTCCGCCTGTTGGATTGTGCAATGGGGCCTTTTCCGGAAGAAGCATGCCGACAAAGGAGAATGCTGCTGACAGTGCACAAAACACTAATGCTGTCTTTATGATGTATCCTGCATCTTTTTTCAAGTACTGGAACTGATGTGTTTTGATTATAACAGTATTACCGGAATTTTATACAATAATTCCGCCAAAAAAGAATTGTCGGAATCAGTTAGGTTACAGCAGGAGGCTGAAAATCTCCATGACCAGCTCGATTTTGTGATCTAAATCCTATCCTCGCCGCTGGTTATGGTAGTGTTTTACTTTTATTTTAGTTTTGTAGATTATCATGAAACTTTTTGCTGTAGCACTTCTTTGTACATGCTGATAATTTTTTGGTGCATTGACTCTTGATTATACAATGTCTCTAGTCTCTGGTATCCATTCTGACCTGATATTCTGGCTTGATCTGGATTTTTTATTATGTTTAGAAGAGATTCTGCCCAAACTTTTTCGTCATGCGAGTCTAATACATGACCTGTAACTCTATCTGATACAATATCCGACATGGGTTTGATGTTTGAAACAAGTACCGGCTTTTTCTGCTCATATGCTTCTAAAATAACCAAGCCAAAGCCCTCACACAAGCTAGGGAAAACAAGTGCTGCAGACTCGGCAATTATCTTTGATTTCTCTTCTGCAGTTACATATCCTCGAAACTCGATGTTTTTCTCCAGGCCAAGTTTTTTGACCATCTCTTCAAGTGTCTTTCTGTGGGGACCACTGCCAACTAGTACAAGCTTGATTTTGGGCTCTGCCTTTCTTGCGATATCCATTGCCCTTATCGCAATCTCGAGGTTTTTGTAAAAGACCAATCTTCCGACGTATACAAACTGCAGTGGGTTTGGTGTCATGTTGCTTACTTGGGTTGGCTCGATTGCGTTATGGATTACATGGATTGGTTTTTTTGCGCCAAACTTTAGCAGGTCTTCTTTTGTGGCCTCGCTTACTGTATGGATGCAATTGTACCTCAGCTTTATCATGAATCTTTCAAAGAAGGGTGCAAGCCATACGTTTAGTCTTGATACATCGCTTTGTCTGCCCCACTCTTTCCAATAGTTTTTCCCACACAATGAAAAGACATCGTGGACTGTAGTGATGTGGGGTTTTGAGGTGAGGCTTGACAGAATAGAACCTGCAAGTGCTGGTGCAAAGTTGTTAGAGTGTATAATGTCAATTTTTTCATTTTTTATTATCTTGAGGCCTTGTCTTATCGCATTTATGGAATATCTGATGTTATCAGAAAACCCTGGCGGGAGCCCTCCTTTGTATTGTAGTACAGGAGGGACAAAGATTACCTTGATGTTCTTGTGTTCTTGATAGTTTTCGCCTGCAATCTTGTTTGTGATTACGTATACCTTGTTGTCTTCAGCCAGGTTTTTTGCAACTAGACTGAAGATGTATTCTCCACCTCCCCTTGTGGTTGAGAAAAACTGTGATAGCAGAAGGACATTCATGACATTGCTAAAATATAATCATTCTAGAATCTTTCGCAGTCATGTATTCTTGAGCTTGCTTTCAGAAAATGGCCCTGCGCCATCCCAGCAGTGGGAAAAATAATCAAGGCACCACTCGTGGAATCTTGGTTCCTTTGAGTAAAACCCTTCGCTCATGTCGGGGCTTCCGTCAGACGCTGGAAACATGACACAGGCCTCCTTCTCGTTTAGTATCACAACCGTCCTGACATCCTCTTTCATCCTGCGCTCCACCTTTCCCTCCTCGACAAGTTTTCTAAAGCCATGCTTTTCAAAGACTTTTTTTCTGTCACTTGGAATGATTGCAACACTTGAAAAGACAGAACGCACCCTTATTCCTTGGTCTACTTTTTTTACAATTGGCTCGATGAAATCTGCGGTATACGGTACTTCAAACAAGACGTTGTAAATGTAGCTCTCTGCGTTGTCGTAAATCTCCTTCCACTTTTCAAGCACCTTGACAAATCCCTTGACATGTTCGCCGCCTTCTAGCGCACCTATTCTCTGGAGGAACTTGTCCCCAAGTCCTGAAAATCCATGCGCCTTGAGGTATTTTTTGTTGTCTGCAAGAAATCTTACAAGCGAAATCTGGTTGCACATCAGCCTTCCTGCAGTACTGATGGAATAGCTTCCGTCCGACTCTTTTGATATCAGGCCTGCCTTGGCAAGCCTCTCAAAGTTTCTAAACACCTCAGGCACTGTAGCCTCTATCTCTTTTGCAACCGTGGATATCTTCTGGTTCTCTTCGTACAGCCTTGAGAGGATCTCAAGCCTCTGCTCGCTTGCAAGCTCTAGGAAATCTGCTGCTGCCAAGTCCAACCCCCTCTTCATGACTTGGCTAAGATATTCCATGAATCTAAAGATTGTTTTGTGAGATATCAGTACAGTTTGTGTGGCAAGCTAACTAGTTGCGATACAAGCTAAGTTGTAATTATCAAGCTTTGTTCCATATGATATCTGTGATGGTTCATGGGGGTAGGTCGCTTGCTATTCGTAAAGACGAACTGGCAAGACTTGTGAAAGAAAACATCAGACGCGAGGCAGTCTTTACAGGAATGTCCAAGAGCTACTGCGTCGGGCTTGTCGATATAGTAAACTCTACTGCAAACACTGCACGCATACCAAGCTCAAAGATCGGGGAGTACTATGGTACATTTCTTAGCTCCATGTCTACCATAGTGCAGGAGTTTGGTGCAAAGGTTGTAAAAAACATAGGTGACAGTCTGCTCTATTACTTTCCAAGGACTGACTATGATTCTGGCAAGGACTCTTTTTTAGATGTGCTAGAGTGCAGCCTTGCAATAATTGACTCGCATGGAACCATAAACGATATCATGGCAGAAAAGTTTCTTCCGCGCACTGACTTTAGGGTATCTGCAGACTATGGCATTGTTGCAAAATCAACATCTGCAGGCGAGGACTTGTTTGGTCCTACTGTAAACTTGTGCTCAAAGATAAACGGTGCTGCCTCGACGAACGGTTTTGTAATAGGTGGGGATCTATACCAGATTGTAAAATCTGTAAAGGGCTATGATTTTTCCGTGCTTGGGTCATATGGGCTTGGACTAAAGTTTTCGTATCCAGTGTATACTGTAACAAGAAGAGCATTGCGCTAAGCTTAGATTGCAATGATCTTCTCTGGAATGCCATGCCAGCAGACCATTAAAAGTTATATGTAAGATATTACTTCCATATGGCAATAATATATTCCATAGGAAAATGATGACATGAAATTTCACAAGTATCTGGAGCAATTGCTTGGTAGCAAGGCATCAATTAGTGTACTACGTGCCTTTTTTGAATACAAGGGGAGGATCTTCACTGTCCGAAGAATTGCAGAGACCGCAAACATTTCTCACACAGAAGCAAATCAAACAGTTGCAAGGCTGGAAAGGCTCGGCATCGTAAAAATACAGCCAGTGGGAAAAGCCTACCAGTTATCGCTAAACGACAAAAGTTACTTGCTAAACAACATTGTAGAGCCTATTTTTACTGCAGAAAACAAGACAATTGCAGCACTTGTGCGCATGTTAAAGAAACATCTTGATACAAAAAAGATCATTTCTGCCGCTATATTTGGAAGTGTTGCAAAGGGAGAGGAAAGGGAAGACAGCGATATAGATCTGCTAGTAGTATCCGATTATTCGGATTATTCCTATGGCATCATTGGTAGCATGGCAACAGAGGCATCAGAAATATTTCATGGTGCCATATCTCCAATAGTCTTTTCCAAAAAAGAATTTATCGCAAAAAAAAGAGGTGATCTTGTGCAATCAATTCTTGAAAACCACATCCTGATAGCAGGAAAGGATCTGGCGAGGATAAAATGAGCAAATCATTAGACCCAAGGAAGGCTAGTGGGTATATCACAAAGGCTGAAAATTCTTTAAAAATGGCAAAAATTGCCTTGGAAAAAGGTGCATTCGACAATGCTGTAATGAGCTCCGTTCACAGTTCGATTAACGCACTGGATGCCCTGACTACCTCACAACTTGGCAAACGTTCATCCGGGCAGCATCCTGACATCCTATCTTTAGTCAAGGGAGTTCTCACGCCCGAAGAACACGATGTAATCAGCAAGCAATTTAGCAATTTGCTTGGAATGAAAAATGAATCGGAATACCAACCTGACCTAATGAGCCAAAAAGAGGCAGAAAATGCCATCAAATGGGCAGAGCGCATTTTAAAATTGGTACAATCAAAGCTAAAACTTTGATGGTATAACCTTGCTAATCTTATGTTTTTTAACGGTACTTGAAAATACAGTTGGGCCACAGCTTAGCTTGCAATGAAAGTACTTAGCTTGGAATACAAACTAGTCTAATATTTGTCCGGTTCATATTGTATACCATGACTGAAGAAAAAATTCTTGCAGCGGGTGGTGGCGGGGGAAACCTTGTTGCTGTGCTGTGCAAAGAGATCGATGCGTGGGACAAGTCTCTTAGCTATTGATTGTAAGAACCACATAGAACTAAATCATAGTATAATGTCATAGTACAATATTCCTTAATAGACGCGAGCATGAAAAAACAATGTTTGCTCAAGGGAAGGGGTAAGAACAAGATTGCAAAGATTGCCGAGATACTAGGGCTGCTAGAGGAAAAAGGCAAGGGGAGGGACTGGCTTTTGGAAGAGCTAAAGCGCCACAAGATAAAACTTGGCGTGATGCCAACAAATGCATACGACATACTTCGCGCCTCGCCAAATGATTTCATTTCACACATATCACGCCTCTTGCAAAACGACGAGTTTCTAATTGAGGACATTCGCACCCTTACCAAGACATATCATTGGTTTTTTACGGATATAGTTGGCAGCTCTGACCCGTCAATATCAACAAAGGAGCAGGCCCGCAAGATTCTCATACTTACTGACTTGATTCGCAAGTCGGAGACTTTTCGGCAGAGCAACCCTGGCACTGCAACGGTACTCACAACTGGCGATGGAATGGTGATTGGTTTTTCTGACAGCCCAGAAAAGCCCCTGCGCCTTGCAATAGAAACACAAAAGGCAATATCAAGATACAACCAACTCCGAACAACAAAGGAGAAGCTCTTCATCAGAGTCGGCATTGATACAGGTCCTGTATATTCTATCGAAGATCTCAACGGCAGCAAGACATTCTGGGGACCTGGAATCATTACAGCAAGGAGAGTAATGGACATTGGGGGGCCAATGCAAATATTTGCATCATCAAGGATTGCAGACGACATTAGAAGGCTCTCACCTGAATACAAGGCAATCATGCATCCTGTCGGGGACTATACGGTAAAACACGGCGAGCAGCTTTTGATATACAACATTTACGGCGACGGGTTTGGAAACAAGAACACTCCGAAAAGGGGAAAGGTGCAAAAGAGCAAGGCTGCCGAGCAGGACATCAAAAACAGCAACACGTTTTATTTTTCAGGAATTGACCTTGGAGTGGAGATAACAGACCCGAAGACTATGATGGCCCGCCACACATGGACTTGGGACATCAAGAACATCTCGCCAGAGCCAAAGGACCAAATATTTTACTACCTTGACGGCGACGTGCCGCGCGACTTTGCAGACATGAATGTTGTTGTAACAAATGGCACCGGAAAGGAGCTTGAGATAATATCGCTGAATGTAAACAAGCCATATCACAAGGAGTTTATAGTAAAACTTGAGAAACCTCTCAAGCCAAACCAAAAGGGGCAAAAAATAACCTTGCAATATGACTGGGAGGAGCCAGAGCGCAACTTTTTCTATAAAGTTTCATCAGACTGCAAGCAGCTGAAGTACTGGTTTGCCATGCCAAAGGGAACTGATGTGAAAAATAGGGTTCTCAAGGTAGACCCGGAGACTGGATACAAGACCCATGCAACACCTGCTGCAAAGGTGCAGTATCTCAAGGACCGCACCGAGATCTCGTGGCAGAAATCAAACCTTTCTGCATATGAAGCATACAGGTTTGAGTGGTAAGCCATTCAAGTTTACAATATGCTCATCAGCCCATCAAATTGTTTTTTACATGCTCGAATTCTCCTTTGGTCAAAATTCTCTTTTGATTAGATCAAGAGGTTCTGTAAACTCTTCAATTGCTTTGAGTTCTCAAGATGATAACAAAATAACCGAAGTTATTATTTTAAAGATAGGTCAAGCTTCATACTATGCATACGAATTTGTATTATACAAATATGTATATATATAACAATTCCCTTTGTAAGAGTAGGAAATGAGTAAAGTTGTCTTGCAGAAGAAGGGGTCTGGAAAACATGGCTCCAGATCTGCAGCATCCCATATGCCACGCCTTGACACTATTGAGATGGTGGAAGAGATAATCGCTAATAAAAAAGAGTTTAGTTCTAAAAACAGACTCTGGAGAGCCCTTCCAAAACAGGTACAATATCCGACCTTGCTCACAATTCTGAATTATCTAGAAAAATCAAACAAAATAATGTATGATAAAGAGGGCTCTATTCTCTGGATATTTGCAGATAATCCAAAGCTAAAGAGGCTATATAGGGAATCCACCCTTCTCAGGTAGTCTAGTACCCAAATCTCTTTTCGTATTGCTTGTGGTCAAAGGCCTCCAAGATAGTGCATACCTTTTCGTATTTTGTTCCGGAAACAGTGTAAACTAGTCTCCAACCTGATCTTAACTTATACCGAAAAAGGGTGTGAACTTGATGCTCCTTAATGTATTTTTTAGGCCAGAGATCTCTTGGAATTTTGTCCCCTCTTGAATAATCTTTCTTGAGAAGATCTAATGCTTCGTTAATCTCTTTGTACATAACATCTTGTTTATCAAGCAAATTAAAAAATCTCATAAAATCGGGACCACCACGTACCGATATTTTCTCTTTCAAGACATGTCTTATCCGATTTCCAGAATTTATTATTTAACCATGACTAGTCTGATACAACCAGTTGTCTTGGCTTTCCATCTGATATGAGGGCAGAAACTAGGATGTTTACGTCTAAAACATTATTAGACTGCAAAACAATATTACAACAACCCGTCAGGGATGGGATTTGAACCCATGCATCCCGAGGGCAACAGGTCAAGAGTTTTTCAGACGCCCGCACTACCTAACTGTGCGACCCTGACAGGTATTCTTTACATATTTTATCATAAAATCTGGATCATTGATTTTCAGCTGACCTGAAGTTAGTCTCTGAAAATTATTTTGGTATCATGACTCTGGCCAGTCGCCGCCACAGTCGGGGCACCTGCCCCTGTATCCATTGTATTTTGGCTCTGGCATCACTTGAGCATTGTCGCATCCGCATGACTGGCACTGCGTTTTTTCGTAAATCAATTTCAAGCTCCTAATTCTGTGCAGACAAGCGTTGTTGTGCAGCGAATCTCTGGAATCTTTCTTACCTTCATTGAGATGACATCTCTTAGGTCATCAGGCGTCCTTGCCTCAATTAGGGCCAGGATGTCATGTCGTCCTATAGTAAGTGTTGTTTCTTTTACCTCAGGAAATGTCCTGATCTCGTCAAAAACATGTCCTTCAGAGCCTGACTCGCAGTTTATCATGAGGTATGCCTTTGATTGTACCTTGCTTAGCTGGAACATTTCAGACATGGTAATTCTATTGTATTTGTAACATGTATGTCCTGCTTGTTGTATCAGCTAAACACTTGCAGTACTAGCTAACAATGTGATATCAATTCTGGATTCCATGGTACAAAGGTATGGCTTCAAAAAACAACATCAGGGAGGCTATAGTATCATATGCAATAGAAAAGTCCCTGATAGAATATGGCAACTCTGCGCTAGAAGAGGTATACTACAAACTATACCATGAGTATGCATTGCACTTTGTGGACTGTTTTCACAACCCTGAGACATTGCGCAAGGTATTGCTTGAGACGTTTGGGGACGCATACTGCAATATAGTAGAGCTTGTCAAGACGCAGCTTGGAGAGTATGCAACACAGGAACACATTCGCAAGTTTCTAGGTGCGCT
>DATFDB010000152.1:0-2346 GCA_035252445.1 Nitrosotalea sp.
GAAAAAGCTGCAAGCAATGAACAAGTCTTTTCAGGTGATCCAAACTCAAGTGATACAGTATTTGCTTACACTGCAAAGGTTTCAAACCAGTTGGTATACCACGAAGAGTATGTAGTTGGGTCAGTGCTTGTATCTATTGACGGGACAGGAGGCTCACCCCAGACTTCACTTGGCGACATGGCATCAGTCTCAAAAACAATACTGGAAAAAATGCAAAGTTTCAAGTCTTAATTTTCTCAGTCAATTGTAAAGTGTGCATCCACACTCCCGCTATTTTTAAGTAGGGTACTCCAATGATTAACTCCAATGGTTAGCGGTTTTCAAATTAGAATGAATCGCATATTACGAAATGGCAAGATGCTATGCATTCCAATGGACCACGGAATATCAAGCGGTCCTCTAAAAGGAATTGAGGATCCATACCCATTGATATACACATGCCAGAACTTTGGACTAACCTCGGTTATAATCAACAAAGGAATTTTCAAAAACTTGCCCAAGCCAACAAAGATTGGACTGCTCGTGCATTATTCTGCAAGCACATCTCTTTCCATGTCTCCAAACAGGAAGATGCTTACAGGTTCTGTCGAGGAAGCAATGCGACTGGGAGCTGACGGAGTCTCTTTGCACATTAACATTGGAGGAAAAGAAGAGCCGGAGATGCTAGAACAGCTTGGAAGGATTGCAGACGACTGCCACAAGTGGAGCATGCCTCTTCTTGCAATGATGTACCCAAGGGGCGAGAATGTAAAGAACCCACACGACCCAGTAATTGTCGGGCACGTGGCAAGAATTGGTGCAGAGTGCGGCGCTGATATTGTCAAGACATTATACACAGGAGATGTTGACTCGTTTTCAAAGATAGTAAAAAGTACTCCAGTTCCAGTTGTCATTGCAGGCGGTCCCAAGGCAAAGACCGACAGAGACATTTTGCAAATGACAGAAGAGGCCATGCAGGCAGGAGCCAAGGGAGTAACATATGGCAGAAACATATTCGAACACGCAGACCCAGCCAAGATGACCCATGCTCTTGCTGCAATAATATTTAGAAAAGAGACTGCAAAGGAAGCTGCAAAACATCTTGGCAAAAAGTAGAGAACTGATAATTGCCCCCAAGGTATCAAGGGGTCAGCTTGCCAAATTTCTAACGGAATTAGAAAAAGAAGGAATCAAGATTGTCAGCGTAGACCCTTCCGCACTCAAGGGACTGAAGACAAAGCTTGCAACGATTTACGCGTCACAGAATGCAGATTATGTCATAGTGGACAAGGCAACCAAAGTAGGCAGAAAAAAGACAGGTATGAAGTTCAAAGTGCTCTCAAATGCAGACATTGAGAAGATATTGCAGATATCAAAGGAGGGGCTTGACTTTGTTGTAGTCGAGGTAAAGGACTGGAAGATAATCCCGCTTGAGAACATTATTGCAAAGTTACACAAGATTCACACAAAGATATTTGCCATTGCCAACTCTCCAGAAGAGGTCCGAAAGATGTTTTCAATACTTGAGATAGGAGTTGATGGCGTGATATTTTCCACAAGTTCTCTTAACGAAGTAAAAGAGGCGCTAGTATATCTTGGAACAAGAAACTTTGAGTTAAAGCCTGCAAAGATTTTGGAAATAAAAGAAGTTGGAAACGGTGAAAGGGTCTGTGTCGATACAGCTTCAATGCTTGGTAGGGGAGAGGGAATGCTGATAGGCAGCAGGTCAAACTTTTTGTTTTTGGTTCACAACGAGTCAGTAGGCTCTTCGTTTACATCACCAAGACCATTTAGAGTAAATGCAGGGGCAGTCCACTGCTACACCCTTTCGCCTGATGGAACAACAAAATATCTTTCAGAGCTTGAGACAGGTTCTGAAGTATTGGTAACGGATTCACATGGAAGAGCAAGACGGGCAACTGTCGGCCGTTCAAAAATAGAAAGCAGGCCAATGCTCATGATCAAAGCTCAAGTGGGAGACGAGGTCGGCGGAATCATTGCACAAAATGCTGAAACAATTAGATTTGTTCGCCCAAACGGCCACCTAGTGTCTGTAACACATTTGAAAAAAGGAGACATGGTACTAGCTCATGCCAAGTCAGCTACTGGAAGGCATTTTGGCATGGAAGTTGATGACGAGTATATCGTCGAAAAGTAGAAAAAATACTTTTTTCAAAAATAACATCTCTCACACAAGGGATTGCAAAATAGTGCAAATTTTTATCTAGTATGTCTATTTCACGCATAGAATAGTAGATAAATCTAAATATGTTAGGCCGATCAAGATCGCAATGTCAAGGGGACATCACGCGTACTCCCCGTTTGCGTGAAAATCAGTTCCACGTCCCCTTGGCAATTAAAGTATCA
>DATFDB010000153.1:0-2953 GCA_035252445.1 Nitrosotalea sp.
GCACTTTCTTCTGAAAAGGCAAAAGAATACGCAAAGCAAAATGCCATACCATATTTTGATGGCAGCAAGCTTGTGGAATACGCAAAGGAGCATTGATTTTGAACATAGCAATTGTAGTATCAGAATTCAACGATGAAGTAACCTCAAAAATGCTTGAAGTTGCACTTGAGAAAGCAAAATTGCTCAAGATGAATGTAATCCATACCTCAAAAGTTCCTGGAGTGTTTGATATGCCAATTGTAATTGATGCCTTGTTAAAAAAGAAGGAAGTGGATGCTGTAGTAACACTTGGTGCAGTAATAAAAGGCCAAACAAAACATGACGAATTGATTTCAAACGTTACAGCAAAGACACTAACTGAACTATCACTAAAATATCAAAAGCCTGTCTCACTTGGAATAACAGGACCTGGTATGAGTGAGAGACAGGCTCATCAGAGAATTAGGCCAGTTGCAGAAAGGGCTATTGAAGCAGCACAAAAAATCCATGATGAACTAAGGAAGATTTGAGATGATCCAACTTACTATAATAAAAATAACAGGATATGGACCATGGACCCTAACTTTGGGAAGTGACAGAGAACATAAGCTCCAGATGCTCCAATCATCGCTTTATCGTGAGATTCAAAATCTATTTTCTGAGAAGAACTGCCTTGCCTTTCCTAACCGATTCGATGAAATTTTTGTCATCACAAACGGGCTTGCAGTAAAGGATCATGTGGAGATCCAAGAGAAATTGGCAAAACTTTTTGATCTAGGATTGTCAATGACAATAGGGCAGGGGAAAACTCCCTTTGAGGCAAATACAAATGCCGACGATGCAAGAAGGACAAAAGCTATTCTGGATAAGGAGCACAATATTTTTGGACACCCATTACAAAATGGCGAGGACACTGTACAAATAATCCACATGGATGTGGATGGTTCTACATCAATTTCTGCGAAAAAATCACCCTATGAAGTTTCATCTCTAATTGTCAAACTATATTCTTCCATGTCAGAGTTTTTCCTAAAAAAGAACTCGCTTGCATTTTTTATGGGTGGAGACAACTTTATGATAATTAGTTCTGCTATTGAAAAAGAAAACATAGCTAAATTTCTTGAACTGATAAAAGAACAACATGGCATATCATTCAACTGTGGCATAGGCACAGCACGAACCGGTCGTGATGCTGCAAAGATGGCAACAATGTCGCTTGACAAAATACGAGAGATTCGTGATTCTGGAAAAGGCGAACAACGAATTCTTGAGCTCACATGTTAATACGAAATGTCAGTCTTCTCTATGGGAAAGAACTAGACTATATTGTAAGTACTAACGTAAGAATTTACAGAAAACAAATAGACGCAATAGGAAATGGCCTGACACCTAGAAGCAAAGAACAAGTAATTGATTGTGAAGGCCTCTTGATGATGCCTGGTTTTGTCAACTCACATACTCACATAGGAGACTCGATAGGTAAGGATGTGGGAATCAACTCTGACGTAGAATCAAAGATTCATCCTGTAAGTGGGTTTAAGCAAAGGATATTGAAAAATTCACAAGTTTCTCATCTCACAAATTTTATCAAAAACTCTTGCATATCCATGATCAGAAAAGGGATAACAACCTTCATTGACTTTAGGGAAGGTGGATTAGAAGGAGTTCATTTACTAAAAAATGCGTCTTCTGGCATTCCGATACGACCCATAATTTTAGGCAGAATAAATTACTACCAAGACTCCAAACTAATCAAACAAAATGTTCCCTTGCCCAATTCGAAAAAATCTGATCTTGCAGTCCTGCTGAAAAACTGTAATGGTCTTGGAATAAGTGGACCAAATGAGTTCAGCGATTCTGTTCTGAAACTCTTTGCAAAGCAGAAGACCATACGTGCAATTCATTCTGCAGAAACTAGTGAAAGCAACAACATATCAAAAAGAACAACAAAAAAAACAGAAACACAACGGGCCTTGCTTGCAAAACCTGACTTAATTGTACATATGACATATGCCTCAAAAAATGACCTTTTACTGGCTGCCAGAAACAAGACAAACATTGTTGTGTGTCCACGAGCAAACGGCGCCCTTGCAGAAGGCATACCTGACGTAAACCTGATGATGAAAGCAGGATGCAATGTAACCATTGGCACTGATAACGTGATGATAAACTCTCCAGACATGTTCAAGGAGATGGATTATTTGTGGAAAGTCTCTATGGGAATCAACAAAATACGAATATCGCCAAAATCTATACTGAAGATGACAACAGTCAACGCTGCAAATGCATTTGGAAATAAAATTGGAATTATTCAAAAAAACAGTTTTGCAGATTGTATATTTGTAGAAAAACATTCCATTGATTTGGAACCAATGCACAATCCCTATGCGGCAATTGTGCATCGTGCATCTGAGAATACCATAAGGGCAGTAATGTTTGAAGGAGAGCTAGCATATGGCAAGTTCTAAGCCATACGTGATACTCAGTGCTGCCATGAGCATAGATGGAAAGATAGCCACACGCACTGGAAAATCAGGACTTTCTTCTGGCACTGACCTCATTCGAGTACACAAGATTCGTGGTTCTGTAGATGCAATACTTGTTGGAAAAAATACGGTATTTGTAGACGATCCATCTCTTACTGTTAGACGTGTCAAGGGACGAAATCCCATCAGGCTAATACTTGATCCTAGGGCAACCATATCGCCTGGCTCCAAAATTGTCAAGACTTCCAAGACGGTTCCAACCATAGTTATAGCATCAGAGATGGCATCGTCAAGGAAACTATCACAACTTGCAAAGAAGGGATTGCAAGTGATTAGATGCGGAAAAGTAGGAATTGATTTGAAAAGGCTGTTATCAATACTTGCAAAACTAGGAATAAAAAAAATACTTGTTGAAGGTGGGGGAACAACTAACTGGTATTTTTTAAAAGAAAGGTTGGTCGATGAAATTCTTGTAACAGTAACTCCAT
>DATFDB010000154.1:0-13478 GCA_035252445.1 Nitrosotalea sp.
ATTGTTTTTCGTGTTATTGTCTCCATCGGATACATTTTAGATAAATTATCTACTTTATATCCTTTATTATGTATTTGATCATATGATCATCTGATCACTATTCTTATTGTATTTATGTACCTAAAACCGAGTCCATTATGCTGCCAGGTTAGCCAAGTGGTACGGCGACCGCCTCGAGATCAAATACAAGGTAGCGGTTGTGCTTCGGCACTCAGGGGTTCGAATCCCTTACCTGGCGCTTACCTTTTTGTTTAATACCCCGACTGCCGTAGTATTGCTCCCTTGAGCCAGAAACAAGTTTCAAAGAAAAAAGAATTTGTCATACATGATTACGATAACAAGATCAACAACACATATGCTCTGATTGAAAAAGAACTCTCGCCTTACAACATCGAACTAATAAAAAAATACGATTCAGAACTTGTCAAGCAGTCTCTTGCAAAAGCAACCAGACTGAAGCATCTGCAGATACTTTTGAATCTTAGCCGTTTCATAAAAAAGGACTGGAATCAAATCACAAAAGACGATATTGACAAGCTTGTCATGAGGGTTGTTCAACTATATGGAAGCGATTCAGGTCAGGAGACAAACACTACATGGGACCACAAGAAGATTCTGAAAATTTTCTTCAGATGGTTCAAGACAGGCTCCCGAAACTTTAGAGAAGTCGGAGACCCACTGGAAACAAAGTCAGTCAAACTAAGACCTGTGAAAGACAACATTGTCAGAGAAGATCTTCTAACAGAGGATGACAGAACAAGACTGTTGTATGCATGCGGTGAAAATGCAAGAGACAGAGCTTTCATCGACGTGCACTTTGAAGCCGGTACAAGACCTGGCGAGATTCTCAGTCTAAGGATAAAACATGTAAAATTTGACAGCGTAGGAGCTATGATCAGTGTTGATGGTAAAACCGGGCCAAGACCAATCAGACTCATAAGGTCTGTGCCAAATCTTGCCAAATGGCTTGATGTACATCCACTCAAAAATAATCCAGAGGCTCCTCTTTGGATAGTTCTTGACAAGTCAAGGTTTGGAGAACCTCTCAACAACTCAGGCGCAAGAGCCCTCCTTCAGAGAAGATGCGAGATAGCCCACATGTTAAAGCGCATCAACCTCAAGTTATTCAGGCATTCTGAAGCCACGCGTTCAGCTAATTTTATGACTGAAGCACAGATGCGCGTCAGGCATGGCTGGACGCCTGCCTCCAAAATGCCTTCCCGATACGTTCACCTAGTGAGCGCAGACGTCGACCAGGCTTTACTGAAACACTATGGCATAGAAAAAGGAGTAGAGGAGAAAACACCACTACCAAGGAAATGCATCATGTGTGAAACTCAGAATGCTCCGGAATCCACAAGATGTTCAAGATGCGGAAGAGCTTTTGATCTTGCCACTGCGATTAAGGTTGATGATGCTACTGAGTCTCGACTTTCTTCGATTGAGGAGAAGTTGAATTCTTTATTGAGCGCACTTCAGAAATAATTTTCAGTATCTGCTCTCGGATCAAATCGCAATCGATTCCGCATTCTTTGCACTTTGTCACATCGCGTCTACCTCTGAATCGTGACCGAGATTTCTTTTTCTCTGAAAGTTTTGATTTGTAATTGTATCATAGGCCGCAATATCAGAAATAACATCAGTTGAATCGATTGAAATTTTTTCTGATGGATGACTGAATCTATCAATAGTTTTGTCCTGATTTTGGAACTCTGTCGGCGTTGAGTAGAAATATTCTGGATGTTCTTTCATTTCCTCAAACCTTGATGCTTTCAGTTCAGCCGATTCTTTTTCTACTTCATACATTTCCTGTGGCATTTCAGAAAGGCTTGTCTCCTTCCTGAATTCGTCAATAGCTTTTTTCAAAATGTTTTCCGTAAGATCATCAAAGTCTCTGACGTCGGTTTTGTGTTCCACATACTGTCTTGCAAGAAACTCCCTGTAGCTTGGATCACTGTCAGAAAGTTTCGAAGGCCCACTTATCTCGGACCTGAGTACGCTGCTCTTTAGTTTCCTGTCGTATTCGCTCTCGGGTTGTGAAAACTGTCGGTAATGCGATAACGGGTCTCGGTTCTGTAGATATCCTGACCTGTAACTCCTTCCAAATCCTCCAAATCCTTTTGACGGCTTGGTCTTGTAGCCCAACTAGCTGGCATCCTCCTTGTTTCCCGACGTTTTCCCGGATTCCACGTCCTTGGGAACAGGGCTGCCTGATTTCTGCTGGTTACCGCTGCTTTCCCCTCGCTTTATTATGGAATACAACAACTCTACGTAATCTCGTGCTAAACCTACCCAGATTCTCTCATGCGGAATGCCCTGTATCTTCAACAGGCTTGACTTTGCTATCTGTGCGCTTGACTCCTCTTTGTATAGCAGTACTAACTCGTCTGCATACCCATCAAGGACTTTGATCTTGTTTTCAATGTCCGTCGTGGTGGTCTCAATTTCTATGACTTTTCTGTAACCATCTTTTTCTTCATAGATGTCAGTTCTTCGACCGTTTGGCAGAACTCTTTCAATGCTGCCGGTCCATCCAAGTTTCTTATGCTGTCTTCTGATCAGGAACTGGAAATAACGATGCTCATATCCCGGGTTTGTATTAATGAACTTCCAGTAAGAGATCCTCTGCGGACTCTTTCCCATCGTCTTGAATATCTCAAGAGTTTTCGGAGTGAGGACGAGGTGTGCTCTGACATTCTGTATGACTGGGAACTTTATGATCCTGATCAAGTCTTTTGAAATCAAAAGTTTTTTCACGTCAGCCATCTTGTGCGGTGAAATGCCAAGAGCGTCGGTTATCTGCTGCTGGTAGTGGAACTCGTTGTCAAACACATGACTGAGGATTCTCCAAGCATCGTCGGGCAAAGTTGGAAGATACACGTCAGAGCTTCTCTTCTCCACCTGATGAAGAAACATCTTTGATTCAATCTCCTGCATCTTCATCTGCAACTTTGTGATAATTGGTTTTGATCTGGATAGCACTTCAGCCTCCGCAACCAAGTCACCTTTACTTACTTCCGGAGTTTTCATGACAAATGGTTTCGTTCTTCCGGCAACGTTTACAATCCATGTTCCCTTTTGCAATTTTCCTATGAACCTCTCTTCATCTCTTCCAAGACCTATGGAGGACGCCAAATCTTTTTGCAGATTCGATTCTACTACATTTCCGATAATCTTTGTCCCGGCATTGTCTTTGAAAGCATCCATGATAAGATGAGGAAACTGGGTGAGGGCAAATGTTCCCATCAGCAATTCTCTGCTCTGGCTGAAAAACGTGGTAAGGGGAGGAGGTGATAACTCGCTTGCTACAAGACTCTTCTCCTGTCCTGAATACTGGCTCAAATGGGCCTCATCCATTATTACCATCGTAAAATTATCAAGAAAGTAGCCGTCGGTAAGAGTAGCCTTCTGGTTCATCCTGACCTGGTTGTGCAGCCTGCGATAGAACTCATGCATCATGAGAGTCTGGAAGAGGAAACTGGACGTCTCAAAGCGCAATGGCCACATCTGTATTACCACCTGTCGGTGAAAGAGCTCGTCCATCTTGAAACCATGCCTTACATTGACAACCTTGTCCAGCGTGTTGCTTATCTGGTAAATCCTGTTTTCTGCAACGTCAGAATACTCCTTCTTCTTTGTAGACGATTCGTTCTGAGCCTTCAAAAACTCGGCGAGATCCTTGAAAGTTATTTCTCCTTTCTTGTCCTCGTAGATTGTGTCAAGGGACTGTATGATGTAGTTTGGCGTCGCCAAGAGTAATGACTGTGTATGTGAAAGCACGTCCAGCACGACTCCCCACCAGAGCCTTCTGTCCATTCCGTCCGGAATGTTTGTCAGAGGATTGAAAGCAATGTCGGACCATCTCAAAAACAAAACGTCATCGTATCTTCTTGCAAGAAACGCATAATCGTTTTTCCAGTCAGGCATCATGAAATGAATCTTGTTTCTTATCAGTTGATCAACAAAGTGTACCACCAGAGTAGTCTTACCGTGACCGGAACGTGCAACAGAAAGAATCGACTCGCGTAAGTTTTCGCAAGTTAATTCAAATGGAAAGAGTTCTACATCTCCAGACATTACTGTACCAACCTGAATGTTGTCACCTTTGCTGTCGTCTTTACTTGGAAAGCTTAGTACAGGATTTTTTGATGACAGAACGTGGTTTGTGTATGCAGGATCTACAAGCTCGTTGATATCTTGAATTGTGGTCCTTCTTTCATTTTCATCAAGATATGGAAGCGTTCCTAGAAGTGATTCTACCGATTCTCTGTCAATGTCAGGAACTCGAGAAACCTTTCTCGTTACATCGTCAACGTAATTATCAATGTCAAACATATCATAGCCTCTCGAAAATTCTCAGAGATAGCAACGACATTATGAAAATGACGCATCCATCAACAACAAGTTGCAGATAGACGGATAGTGAGGCCTCTGACAGAACTTGATTGAAGAAAAGCATCAATGCGATTGTGATTATCCCCAATCCAACTCCGGCCAGAATTTTCAGCACGGTCCCTATCTGACCTGCGTTGTATCTCCTACTGTTCGAGTACAAACCTCTTGACCTCATCATCCATCTGCTGCATGTCCCCTGTTCCTCCCCACAGCTGTGAATAGGCTGATAGGGCCTCTCGGCCTCTTTCGCTCAGACTGTGGCCGTGAATTATGTGACTTTCAAGGTAATTGGAACCGACTAGGAACTGCACTATTTCCTTTACTTCCTTCTTTGGGATGCCTGTAATCTTGTGGATGTCATCATGATTTCTTATCTCGTTGGCATGG
Source organism: Nitrosotalea sp. (assembly GCA_035252445.1). Classification (GTDB taxonomy): domain Archaea; phylum Thermoproteota; class Nitrososphaeria; order Nitrososphaerales; family Nitrosopumilaceae; genus Nitrosotalea. Next base: position 4,783 of record DATFDB010000154.1, read on the forward strand.
ACTAGCAGAACCTTGAATCCCTGTCTTGACAGTGGATAGATTCCGCGCAGGCAGTCAGGACATAGCACCTGTTTTCTAAAGTCTATGGAGCATTTTTCGTCAAGTTTCTTGTTGCACTTTTTACAGATTGCAAATTTTTCAAGCTCATGTCCACAGTGGTCGCATACCGGCACACGTTTTACTTTCACCATTCCGTTTTCTTTTGAAATCTCGTTACTTGCTAGTTTACCCTCTTCTGCAACTTCTACTCTGTCCTCCTTTATGATCTTCTTCTCAACTGTTCCGCTATTTTCGAGTCTCGAAAGTCTGGACTCTATCTGATCAAGTTTTCTTAGAATCTCTTCATCTACCGCCATTTTTCTTCCTCCTGAATTTCTTCCCGATCTTTTTCACGAACTTTCTTGTTGTTGACTCTGGCATCACGGATTTTTCTTGTTCTTTCAACCAGTTCTCATAATCGCATGTTGCACAGAGACTTCTCTTCTGAACATTTAGTCTCTCGACTTTCAGACTGTCAAAGTATCTTACAAGATTGAAATTGGATTCCTTTCCGAGAAGAATCTGCAATGTCATCTTTGCCATGATGTTTCCGGGAATCGAAATATCTGCGAACATTCCCTGGGCCTGTTTCAGCTCCCCGTTTTCTAGTCCGTATTTTCTTTTCAAAGTATTCTGATCAATTGCAGCACTTGTCAATTCGAAAATGCAGTCAAAACATGCATAGCTCTTGCTCGGGACAGAAAGAATGTAAGCACTTTTTGCACCAGCAAATATTCCACCGTAGACGCATTTCTTTCCAAGCTCGAAGCAGACTGTATTAATGTGATAGTTCAGCTCTGGATTTCCTGATGACGCTACAATAATGTCGCATGATTCTATGACCGAGTGAAGCAGTTCTCTGTTTTTTATCAAGTCATCTTCTACTGTCAATACACTTGAAAGCGGATTGTGCGACTGGATATACTCCGCAAGTATCGCAGTCTTTGGTTTCCCTATCTGGCTGATGTTACCGGTGTGGCGTATCACATTGACGATTTCAAGGTCGTCCATATCGCATAGAAGGTAATCGTTTATGCCCGTTCCCGCAAGTCCACTGACTACAGCAGACCCAAGGGAGCCGCAGCCAAGTATGCCCACTCTGACCTTTCGAAGTGTCTCATTCTCCGTAATCTCGCTTATCCTAGATAGTAGATCCTCCTCGCTGAAGCCGTTTGGTATTACCTGATGCGGTATTTCGGTTAGGTTTTCTTCCTCGTCCAATCCAAAGAACCTCAACTCCCCCGTTGAGGAAAACACCGCTATGGTGAACCAAGGCCTGAGCTTTCTCACCCTCTTTAGCTGCCCGATGTCAATGCTGCTAGGATGCGGTCTTGATGGCCATGGGTGGGAGTGCAAGTCAATCAGGTATCTTGTGTCCTTGTCTACAGCTCTTTCGTATTCCAGAATTTTTGAAATCTCTTTTTCATCAGTTGTGAAACTTACACTGCCTCTCTCTGCACGCGGCCCTGCCTTTACAATTTTTGTTATGACATAGACTCTGTTTGATCTGATTTTTCCAAATGCGGATATGCCAGTCTCCTTTCCATCCTGCGCATATTTCTTGACATCATCTACGCAAGTTTTCAAGTCGCTTTCTTTGATCAGAATTTTTGAAGGATTCAAAAAGTAAAGAAACCTCCCTGAATTCTAGTGATTTTTTCCAGCAGCTCATGAAAATTGTTTGGATTAATTGGATTGTCAGAGTTGTTATTTCTGTAATCGGTATAACCAGAATCTCTGCTGTTGTAATAATCCTCCAGCCAGAATCGAATCTGGGTCGCAGTCTTTAGTGCAGTCCAGGACCTGTTCCACTGGTGAAGATAGCACGGTTTACCATCTCTGTACCAATGACCCCGCATCTTGGCCATGCTGAGCTTCGGATACTCTATCTCGACATTGATTTGATAATTCGGATGATCAGAGTCATAAGTCATTATGACTTTGTGCGATATTCCCTTTATCGTCATGTAGACAGTGTAATAGATTGAACCATTGACATGGTTTTGACTCAGATACACCGGAAATGATTTTGGGAAGAGCTTCATCTCCTGTAATTCAGTAAGCAGTCTCCTCCTTCCGCTTTCGTCATCGATGAACTGATTGTAACCGACCATCAACATGGTGGTCTGTCCGTTGAATATGACAGAAAAAGACTGGGAGGGGATGTATGCCCCGTAGGAATGCTTTTCCATCTGTAGGCTCTCCGGCGGTATTGTTTCCACGCCTTCCCCTTTGTCCAAATCAATTACCCTGCCAGATGATGTTAGGACTCTTTTCCCCATTTTTCCACCTACTAACACCCTGAAATGAGAGGAAGCATACTCTCATCACATGCATAAATCTGGTTGGATCTTTGTTGCGTTTTTTGGCTTATTTCTTCAGAATTCAACTTGTAACTACTAGTAGTTAACAAACAAAGCATAAAAACTTTACCTACATGTAGTTATCATGAGCGATCTAAAGGTGTCTAAATGGGCCTAAGTGTAAAGAAGATTCACGGTAAGGATTTTCTATACTACCAAGAACATGGTAAATCAATTCTTATCGGTCCTAAAGGTGAATATGACAAAGGAAATTTAGACAAGATCAATTATGCACTTACCCATAACGATTCTAGAATTACAAAATTACTGGAAAAATATGTTGAAGAAACTTTAGAACTATCACTCTACATGCCAGAGCCGGAAAGGAAGGAGTATCTCTCAAAGAGATCCGCCGAGCTACTGGCAAGGCTTCGGCGACTTGAACCCGAAGTACAAAAAGAGATGAAAAAATACAATATCGTCAAAAAGTTAGAAAGTCCTGCCAAAATTATAAAATTTGATAAATTGTGTTCTGATATTTTGAATCTACATTCAAGGATTCTTTTAGTATATGTGTTGAATGGAGAAGGCAAGATTGTCGGAGAACAAACTCGCAAAGGTGTTGATGACATAATACCAAGAAAAGGAAGATACATGGATTCAATAATTCTTGATGCAGTAGACATCAAATTCGATTCTCTTACAGAATACAGATTTTTACCACAGAATAAAATTGCTAGTTTTATTTTTCCATTTAATGAATATCATGTTCTGGTAATGACAAAGATGCCCCTACATGTTCAGGATGTAGGAGGAAAAATTTTCGAATTAATAAAACAAGAAATATCTGTTGCTTCACAACCTCTAATGACAGAAGCAGATAAACTAGTGAAAAGACAGAGAGAGATAGAGGAACAAATAAGCACAATGGCAGAAACAGATCTGTCAAAGAAACACACTCCCAGTCCAATAGAATTTTTGGCAATGTATCTAGAAAAATCAGAAAAGAGCATAGTTGATGACATGATAAAAAAAGGTTATGCGATTAGAACCACGAGTGGTTCCATAGTTATTTTGAATGCCAAAAAACTTGCTGAGGAATTATTAGGAAATATCTCTGAAGTGAAAACATCAAATAAAAAATAAAATGGAAATTTTTTGCCAAATAACTTTTGATAGCATGCAAGCATCATATATTTCCGAAATCTTCCACAAATTTCATAATAAAAGAAAAATAAAAAAGCGGGCGTCAGATGACGACCCGCACAAATTTGCTGTTTTTCCTTACTTCCTCCCTGTAGTGTTCTATCAACTCGTCCATCTCCCGCAGGATACATTTTCTCTGCGTGAGGTAGTCGTTTGCGAACCTCAGGAAAGGCTTTGCCTCAATCTCCTTTGGTCTGTCGCCTGACATCTCGGCAAGACCCTTCAGGGCTAGGCAGTACACCACGTTGTAAATTTTAGCTTGGGGAACTCCCGATGACATCCACAGAGGTCTTGCAGTTGTTTTTCCCAACACCTGTAGAGCAAAGAATGTCCTCGCTTCATATTCGGACAGACCGAATGCGGCGAACTTCTCCACGATGTCCTTTCCCTTTCCGTTGAGTTCGAACATCTACTCCACCTCGGATATTTGGAAGAGGGGGGCTTCCTCCCCCTTCTTCTCGACCCTCCACAGAGCGATTCTTCCGAGAATCTTCCTCTTCTTCGGGTCTTTCTCTCCTGACTGTATGACCCCAGTCAGCACGGGTTGCTTTCCATTAGTCATTCTCAAACACCTCCGTTTGGTTAATTCAGGAGCCGAGCCATCTGGTTTCAGCGCAGCGGCCTTTTCTCTGTCAGAAAGAAAAGGGGAAACCAGAATGAGCGAAGGCGAGCCGGAAAGGTTAAGATTTTCTTTCTCGTTAAAACAACTGTGACCGACGTAAAATATCTGATCAATGTGGATTTTCCTGAAGTCTCTCGCATTCACCTCAATCCAGAAAATCATGACATCGATGCGAGGTGCCAAACTGGGATCAAGAACCCTCGCGATGGTGGGATCATATATGCTACAGAAGAAGAAGCCGCCAGTTACTTGAGGCATGAAGATATTCTCATCTTCGATGGCAAGGTGGTGGAGAACCTGCAAAAATGCAAATTGTGTTCTGGCAAACTAGAGTATAACTTACCGTGAATTTTTCACAAAACCTAGAACAATGAGCGAAGCCGGAAAGTTTTTCAGGTAATAAAAGATATGATGTAAAGAGACAAGTTGGCAAATCGTAAGAACGTGTCATCAATGAGCGCACAGGATCTTGCCAAGCTGCGACAATTGCTAGACAACTACATCAGCAGCTCCAACGACCCCGTCGCGGAGCACAAGAAAGCAGGCAAGAAGATGTCCATGATGATTCACAGCACAGGATTTCTTGCATGGCATCAATATTTTGTGGCCAAACTTGAACACTGGCTTGTTACAAACAACAATGCAAATTTTGTTCCACTACCATACTGGGATCCCGCTGACCCAATTCCATCACAACTCAACAAGAATAACAATAACGTGAACAAACCGCTCCCGGCAAATCTCAGGCAACCCACGCTGGCACAGGTTGCAAGTTATACTGCGTTGACGAACCTCATCCTTCCATACCATACAGATGTGCATAACAATGCAGGCGGAAACATGCCAAATACGGAAAAGTCTCCCTCTGATCCAATCTTCTGGCCGTTTCATTCCTTCTTGATTTCTGTCTATGAACAATGGCGAAATTTATAAGATCTAGGATCTATCAGATAATTTTTAAAACTATCAGGATGTTGAAAAATTAGCTGAGTTTCTGTTCTTTTTCAATGTGTGGCTGAAATCTCTGCCACAGATAACCTAGTATTACAGCATTAACAATCCATGTAATTGTTATTGTGGCTGCGGACAAAATCCTAAAACCGTTTACCAGATCCATCGGCGCCTTGATTGCATCTGGATTTGATGGCATGACCACAAATAATACCGTCATGTATGCGGCATATCCTAAAAATGCAATAAATTTTTTATTTTGTATCTTTTTGTAAAGTCTTGAAAAGCCAAAAGCGCCAAGACCTGATAGTGATACGAACAAAACATATGTTATGGTTCGGAAAACTAGCGTATTGGGATCACCAACGGTTGGAGGATTTGCCGGATATTTCAAAAATGGAATGAAAAAGAATACTGCCCACACGATGCCTACAAGCACAAGAGATTTTCTAATATCGTTTTGACCAGGAAGCATGTTTCTAGAATACGCAAACACCAATCCAAATAATGCACCTGTGGCAATTCCCAACATTCCACCTGCAACTATGGAACCCTGCTTTTGCCATATCCTATAATCGCTAAACTGTTTCCAAAACTGTGGAGTGTCTTTTGCTTGCCCTTCTGCAAACAAGCGCTGGTTTTCAATTCCTATTGCAGCATCTAGATATGGTTCCACAACTACAATATTGATAAGACCGTGAACCAGCCCTGCTAAAAGACCTGCAACTATTACAATGCAAAGAAAAGAAAGTGTTTTCATTTCATATCACACTAATAACCATGTTTCATTTTTCCCAACAATTTTTTAAAAGAATTCTATTTAAACGGTTGGATGGTTTATCCAACTTGAGATTAAAAAATAATACAAAATTATTTCTTAATGCCATGCGCACAACTTGATCCAAATATTGACAACGATACAAATTCACAACAAGCATTTTTGATTAAAAGTTCCCTTCTGCCCATTATTTTTTCTTGTTACTTTACTATCAATACCGGAATCTTTGATTTGTGAACAACCGCATGTGATACGCTACCAAGAAAGGCTTCTTTCACACTGCCAATACCTCTTGCTCCGATAACTATCACGTCAAACTTGTTTCTCGCAGCAAAATCAATTATCATAGACGATTCATTTCCAATTGCAGTTTTTCCGATAAAAACTACACCGTTTTGTGCCGAACGCTTTTTTGCGTTCTCCATAAACTCTTTTGCAGCCGTTGTAAGGTATCTCTTATCATAGGTGATCGGCATAAATGATCTTGGATAGATTGGCATGACAAACAGTCCTGTAAGTGTAGCCCCGCACTGTCTTGCAAGATAAATTGCAGTATCCAGTCCTCTAAACGAGTTCTTCGAGCCATCCATGGGAACTAGGATCTTCTTAACTTGATATTTCGCCACTGCTGTCGGTATGTTTTGAGATTATAAAAACTGATTAGAAAGTAGATAACCAAATTTTTATAAGATTGTAATAATCATCCGCTATAATGAATCATCCACAAGTTGGCGTGCTGTCGACTGTTTTGACTTTAGTTCTAATCATGTCAATAGCTCCTACATTTGGACAAAGCTCCATGTCTGGCATGTCGGATCAAAGCATGGGAAATTTGTCCATGGGCCAGATGTCGTACGACGTGGCTGCAGGAGGAAAGCATTTCAATGTGATGATAAGCTCGACTGGAAAACTTCCAACAAATCCGCAATTCGATATGCAAAAGAAGAGCATTGCCTTTGACGTATCAGGAATAACCTCGCAGGATTTTGTACACTATGAAGTTACCATGCCAACAGATCTGTTGAGCGGCAACCTTACTGTGAGTCTTGGCGGAATGCAGGTAAAAGCCATTGCAGAAGTGAATGGCTCATCGACTGCAGTTCACATCAACGTGCCGAGCTCTTTTGTAAAAAGCAACAACATTGCAGATTCTACTACGCTTACTATTACGGGCACACAGGCAATTCCTGAATTTCCAATCAGCGCTTCAATCACAATGGTAATTGCATTTGCAACATTTAGTATCGTCCTGATAAGAAATAATAAATTCAGTTTTCGGTTCTAGTTAAACATGTAAAATAATATTTTCAAGATTGAAAATTCATCTAGTTCTTACTATAAAATAATTATAGATGATAACAACTATTGTTCCGTAAAATAATCCGGCCACAAAAAACTCTGCTAATCCGATGAGAAAACTTGCTGGATCTAACCATTTGACAAAAGGAAGAGCTTCAAAAAGTGAAGTGTGCAACGTTGTAGGTGATGCCAATCCATACAGGATACACAAGACGTATGCTATTGAAAATGATATTGCCAATGTTAGACTTACAGCCTTGATGCTAAGCTTATGACCTGAACCAACTCTTGTACTAGTTTCCATCTTGTATTATGTTCGCATTCTCTGCATATAAGATAGAGTCAAGTTATCGTTTTTGATATTATGCATTATCTAATTTCTTTTGAAAATCAGGTATGCGAATATTATCCAACAAAATAAAATACATATTTTATTGGAATCCGAATTTGGCAAAAGATAACTGAAAAATTATAACATGCCGGTAAGAGATGGAAGTGGTGCCAACACAATTGCAATTCCAATCAATGCAACAAAAGTTGCTTTACGGTTCCTAGAAAGCGGTGAGATGTCATCAAGCGGCCTAATTCCAGGTGTTCGTGAGCTAAATGAGAGAACGTACAAGGCCATAAACCAATACCCAAGTAAGAAAAGTATGACGACGCTGACATAGGTCAAAATTCTATGCAATTTGTTCCCAAACATTGCTCGTGCAATGTGGCCACCATCAAGCTGCCATGCGGGAAGTAGATTAAGAAATGTTATTAGAAATCCAAGCCATGCGGCAAACATGACAGGTGACATGAACACCTGTGTCCCTTCAGAGACCTTGCCAGTTAACAGAAGAACTGCCTTCATCATGATGCTTTCATGCATGCCTATCAGGTCTGAGTGAGCAAAGTGTTCTTTTGCCAAACTTTCTGGAATTACTGGCGAGAGATACGCGCCAAATATCGACACCACTATTGCTACAATCAGTCCTGCAATAGGTCCAGATGCTCCGACATCGAACAGTATGTCACGGTTTACCATGAATGCGCGCGACTGTATCACAGCACCAAAGGTCGGAATTCCAAAGACTGGGATTCCCGGAATAAAGTATGGCCAACTTGTCTTTAACTTGTGATATCTGGCCGCAACCATGTGGCCAAGCTCGTGAATTCCAAGTATGCCCATCAGAGATGCTGTATAAAGAACAGCAATCCACACAGGATCTCCTATATTGACAATGGAATTTGCTGCCTGCGTCCTATAGTATCCGTCAATCATGACCATCGTTACTGTCACTGCAAAGAGGACTCGATGTATCCACGGTCGTTGACTTGTTGAAGGATAAAACTTTCCAATTAAAATGAATAGCCTGCCCTCGAATCTTTCCAGTCTTGCAACAAGATGCCTTGCTTCCAGCTTGCGAGATAATGCTACAAACTTTTGTTTAAAATCTTTGTCGTCTATTTCAAACTGTAACGCATCAATATTTTGCATGATTCTATAGACATT
>DATFDB010000155.1:0-10216 GCA_035252445.1 Nitrosotalea sp.
AATGAAACACAAAGCTCTGGTTTCAGAATTTAAGACATACATGAATCTCAAAAAACCTGCAACTTTTGCAGTCTAGACTAAACAACCAAGTAATTCGTTTTTGATTTAAATGAGGGTGGTTCTGCCTTGTTAATTCTATGGCAAGAACCAAGGTCGTATGCATCTCACATAAAGAAGACGCAGACGGTGTTGGTGCAGCCTCATTGATAAAACAAGCCTTTGGGGGAGAGACTAGACTTGTTGATTATCCGGGACTTATGACCGAGCTTGAACAGTTGCGTAATGACGATTCTATTAAAACAGTGTACATATGCGACTTGGGATTAAGCAAGACTAATCAAGACCAGTTTGTCGAACTTTTAAAAGATTTGAGGAAAAAGCGTGTCGCGGTAACCTACATCGACCATCATGACCTAGATGACAGCATAAAGAAAAAGATCCAATCATTAAAGGTAAAACTAATTCATACAATAAACGAGTGCACGACGGTCCAAGTCTATAACGCATTCAAATCAAAACTAAACGACCACAGCTCTCTGATTGCTGCATGTTCTGCAGTTACTGATTACATGGAAGACAGACCTATCGGTTCTGCTTTACTTCAAAGGTTTGACCGACAGTTTATCCTGCTTGAAGCTACAGTTCTCACTTTTACTATTGTCAGCCACCAAAAAGATAATGAATATCTTTTGTATCTTGTCGAAGAACTAAGCCAATTAAAATATCCTCATGACATTCCAAATACTTTTGAATTTGCCCGCATTCAAGCCGAGAGAATCTCCGGTGTTATCCAAAAAGTAAAAGCAAACATGAAGAAGATGAAAAACTTGGCATACATGGAAGTCACAGACTCGGGAGCAAGCATGGTAGTTAATTTTGTCTTGGGTCTTTCAGGAAAGGACGTTGGAGTGTCCTACAAGTTTCGGGAGGAGAAGGGAATCTATGCAGTATCAATTCGCGGCTCAAAATCATGCAAACTGCATTTGGGAAGAATTGTCAACCAGTTAGCAACAGACCTTGGCGGTTCAGGTGGAGGGCATGACAAAGCATGCGGTGCAGTCATACCAAAAGAGAAAATCTCTCAATTTATAAAAAAATTCAATGCCAAGCTTAAATGACTTCGGCTATCATATCTATCTCAACTGTAGAATTTAACGGAAGGCTTGCAACTCCTACTGCAACTCTGGAATGCTTTCCTTTATCGCCAAATATCTCAAACAACAAGTCTGACGCGGCGTTGATAATCTTAGGCTGTTCATAAAAATCGCTAGCGCTGTTTACAAATCCTGATACTCTGATAATTTTTGAAACCTTATCCAAGTTGCCAATCTCTGCCTTGAGCTGTGCAAGGACATTTATGATACAAAGCTTGGCAGCTTGCTGCGCTGTATCAATCGATACGTCTGTTGGCACTTTTCCTTTGAATTCTACTTTGCCATCTCTGATAGGAATCTGTCCTGAGACAAACACTAGATTTCCTGTCCTTGTAACCGGAATGTATGACCCTGCAGGCTTGGGTGGGACAGGAAGCGAAATGTTTAGCGATATAATTTTTTCTTCAATCATGACTTTGATTATTTTGTAAATTTTTTAACTTTATGTTCATATATGGTGTAAGTCGAACCAAAACGTGGAAAAGTCACATGGCAAAAAGATGCAAAAAGACCTGGATGTCATGGAGTCAAGACTTGATGCACTTGAGGCCTCGACTGATGACAAGTACCAAAAATCCATGATTAGTGTGCTAAAAGGCCTGACCGAAAACCAAAGACATCTTGTCGAAGAATTTGAGCATTTGAAAAAGGCAATAGATCTACTTACACTCCAGATTTTCAAAGTGGAAAAAAAACTCGACTCTGGACAATAAATCTAAACATCCATGCACTTGCCAAGTGATTTATAAATAAAAGATTAAATTCAGCCGCTATTTTTTGGACAACAAATGTCTGCATCAAGCGAGCCGGCAAATCACCCAAAACCTGTTGTCAAAGACAAGAATCCTCACAACTATAGAAAAGTGGGTTATTCAATGATCGTAATCTCGGTCTCTCTAGTGGTTATTGCATTACTTGTGTGGGCTATAGGTGACGATTATCATTACTCAAGTAATATCATGGGTCTTCAGGAAATAGATGCGATGACTCCAAAGTCAGGTTATAATATTGTCATGTTTGACATTTCGCAGCCAGTTGGTGCAAAGCTAAAGATGCTTGATCACGCAGGCGACATTGATACAGCGTTATCCTTGCAAGCTCAAGACGCAAAACAAAATGCTGGAAACACAATCCAGATACTTCTCTTCAATGGTTCTAAAGATTACAACCTACAACTCATGTCTGATGCAGAAGTATACATTCAAACTCCTACTTCTGGATATAACGTAGTTCTCTATCAGAGTGACTTGTCGGTTGGGCAAAAAATAACACTTGGAATACATGAAGAATTACTTGCCAACGCTACAAGTTACCAGCAACAGCAAATTGATAATCTAAAAGGAACTCCTGTCCAAGCTTTAATCTTCACGCCTGATTATAGGGACAATCTGAAAACAATCACTGGTTCATCTGTTCCTGTAGGATTTTATGCAACCGTACCGAATTACACGGCGCCTATAGTACAGAATATGACACAGACATCTACAAACCAAACTGTGGCTAGTACAAACAGTTCTAGCACAACTACCGTGCAATTACCTCCAAGTACATCCAATCAAACTAATGTCTCAACTAATCAAACAGCAGTATCCAACAACCAAACTATGACCACAACTAATTCCTCTGCGATGAACAATACTGCAACAACTGTGCCAAATATGACAATGTCTAACATGACAACTACAAATGCTCAAACTAAAGGCATGGTAACAATTAGCAGTGGTGCAGCTGACACTAAAGGCCAGTGTTCTGACACAGACTGCTTCAATCCACAAGATGTTACTGTTAACGTAGGTGACACTGTCACATGGATAAACTCTGACACTGTCGGTCACACTGCAACAAGCGGTAAAGTTACTGACAATCAAACAGGTACTGTCTTTGACAGTAGTCTGATTCAAGCAGGCAAGTCTTACACTAGTCCAGCTTTTAAAACTGCAGGTACATACAACTACTTTTGTCAAGTTCATCCATGGATGACTGGGGAAGTTATAGTAGCAGCAGGATCCTCAAGCCAACCTAGTGGTGCCAACGCAACTGGATCTGTAAAAACAATTAACCTAAATGAAACAGTAAGCGTAAATGCCACTGGAAAGTAAAAATTTCAGATTAGCTCTTCATCGATTTCATCTATAGGATCAAGATATTGTCTGCACGAACAGCTTGGTATGAGACATCTTCCGGCTTTTATGACTGAATGACTCTTGCTTGAAGGCTCATGGGCGGCATCTGTATGATGACATCGTTTGCAGTTCATATCTGAAAGAATTTGTGCTGTTATTTAATATTTGAAGAGGAAAAAAGTTCTATAGGCGAATCGATATTATGCAACAATACAAATAGTCATTTTCAACTTGAGAAATTATGGAGCCAAACAGTCTAGTTCATGAGTCAAGCCCATACCTATTACAGCATGCCTACAATCCAGTAAAGTGGTATGCATGGTGTGATGATGCGCTAAAGAAAGCAAAAGATGAGAACAAGCCAATATTTCTCAGTGTTGGCTATAGTGCCTGTCACTGGTGTCATGTTATGGCACACGAATCCTTTGAAAATGAAGAGATTGCAAAAATTATGAATGAAAACTTTGTCAGCATCAAAGTAGACCGAGAAGAAAGGCCTGACATCGACGATATTTATCAAAAAGTATGCCAGCTAAACACAGGCAGCGGTGGATGGCCCCTTAGTGTATTTCTTACTCCTGACCAAAGGCCTTTCTATGTAGGTACGTATTTTCCACCACTTGACAGCTATGGCAGGCCTGGCTTTGGAAGTGTTGTCAGACAGCTCGCCCAAGCTTGGAAAGAAAAACCACATGATGTGGAATCTGCAGCAGAAAACTTTGTCAACGCATTGCAAAAAACAGAGTCAATTTCTATTCCGTCAAAACTAGACAAATCTGTTCTTGACGAGGCTGCGATGAATCTTCTTTCACTTGGAGATCCTACCAATGGAGGGTTTGGCAGTGCTCCGAAATTTCCAAATGCCGCCAATCTTTCATTTATGTTACGATACTCTAAGATTTCTAAAATTTCAAAGTTCCAAGAATTTGTATTTCGAACCCTAACAAAAATGGCAAACGGTGGAATGTATGATCAGGTCGGAGGAGGATTTCATAGATATTCAACAGACTCTAGGTGGCTTGTACCGCACTTTGAAAAGATGCTGTATGATAATGCATTACTACCTGTGGTATATGTGGAGGCATATCAAATAACAAAAGATGAAAAATATCTCGAAGTTGTAAAGAATACCCTTGGGTATGTTCTAAAAGAGATGACATCCCCTGAGGGAGGGTTTTATTCTGCACAAGATGCCGATTCAGAAGGAGAGGAAGGCAAGTACTATGTCTGGAAAAAAAGCGAGATACAAAAAATACTTGGAAGCGATTCTGATGTCTTTTGCTTGTATTATGACGTTACAGACGGAGGAAATTTTGAGGGTCATACAATATTGTATAATAGCATGAACATCTCTTCTGTAGCATTTCATTTTGGAAAGACCGAATCTGAAGTTAAAGAAATTATTGAGAGAAGCAAGGCAAAGCTTTTGGAAGACCGAAACAAGCGCATAAGGCCTGGAAGAGACGAAAAAATTCTTGTCAGTTGGAATAGCTTGATGATAACTGGGTTTCTAAAAGGATATCGTGTCACAAGAGATGATGCCTTTCTAAAGGCTGCAGAAAACTGCATCAGGTTCATAGAACAGAAAATGACAAAAGACGGGGAGCTGCTGCATACATACAAGGACGGACATGCGAAACTAAAAGCATACCTTGATGATTATGCGTATTTTGTAAATGCACTCGTTGATTATTTTGAGGTCAAGCCGACTAAAAAATACCTAGATCTTGCAACTTCTTATGCAGCGTATCTGCTTGATCATTTTTGGGATGAATCAGAAAAGAGTTTCTTTTTCACTGCAGATAATCATGAAAAGCTAATAGTTAGAACAAAAAACATCTATGATTTATCAATGCCGTCTGGAAACTCTGTTGCAGCAGGAGCGATGCTGAGGCTTTATCACCTTACTCAAGATAGAAAATACCTTGACGCATCTCTTAAGGTGATGGAATCTCTTTCTACAATGGCAGCCGAAAACCCCTTTGGGTTTGGCCAGTTGCTAAATGTCATCTACATGTATTTGAAAAAACCAGTTGAGATAACACTGATAAATAATTCCAACAAAAAGTTATGCGATTGGCTTGAAAAGAATTTCCTTCCCGAATCCATACTAGTTGAAATTGGTAATTCTGCAAGTCTAAAGGAACTTCAACAACTGCCGTTTTTTTCAGGAAAGGAATTTGATGAGATAAAGACCCAAGTTTATGTTTGCAAGGATTTTGCATGCTCCTTGCCGCTTGAAACGATTGAAGAAATAGAAAAACTGGTCTAGATTTTTTTAATGTTAATTTCTAGTCTCTGACCCACTTGCGGGCTGCCCATTCTCTCGTATCTTCGCTTTGGCATGGTTATTGTTATTGCAGTCTGGGCATAGCTCTTGATTGCGATGGTGGGTTGGGCCTGAAGTATCGCCTCTAGAAATGGAAGAATTTGGTCTTTTAATTCTGGGTCTAGTTTTTTATTAATTGCCTCTAGCATAAGTTGCTTTTGTGAAACTGGTTCAGTCTGTACATCTTCTACAAGAGTAAGTTGTACCGTCTGGCCATTGTCAATTAGCTGCTGAATCTGGTATTGTACTATTTCGGACATGGATTAGGGTTTGAATTGTCAGGATTTATCTGTATAGAAAGATACTGTAAAATTTATTCTTGTTTTGTTTTATCGTCCTTTGATTTTTCTTTTTGAACTGCTTTTTTAGTACTCTCTAGATATGCAATTGTAGTCCCAAGATTTCCAAATCCGATTGAATTGAGAGATTCTGATGGAACCATTACTATTGTATTGCCTTGCACTTTGATTGATTCATACAGCATATTGGATTGTCTTAATGCGTAAGCAACTGGATTTTCAGCATAAACTTGTGCTGCTTCTTCAAATTTCTTTGCAACCAACACTTCGGATTCTCCGTACGTGACTCGTGCATTCTTTTCTCGCTCTGCCTGTGCTTGCATTGACATTGCAGATTCCAATTCTTGAGGTATTATGACTTGGCGGATCTCAACCCCAGTTACTTCAATACCCCAGTTGCTAGCTTCGCTCTCTATTATGGTTCTTACATGAGAATTGATTTCTTCTCTTTTTGAAAGCACGTCTTGAAATATGGAAGACCCTATATTATTACGAAGTGTGGTTTGAGACACCTGCTGAATCATTTGATTGAAATTCTCAACATTTAGTATTGCATCTTTGGCTCTCTGCTCGATTATTCTGTAGCGAAGAATGGCGTCAATGGTTACTGGAACATTATCTTTTGTAAGCATTCTTTCTGCCTTGAACTCGCTTACTTTTTCTCTAATGTCTACTACAAGAATATTGTCAGCAAAAGGTAATCGTGTCTGTATTCCTGGCCCTACCTGTCTATTGTATCTTCCAACACGGAGTATTATTGCTCTTTCATATTGTTTGATTATCATTAGAAATGCTGAAATAATAACTGCAATTCCTGCGCCTATTGCAAGATATGTAATCGCATCATTGTGATATGCAAAACCAATTCCAATGCCTATGATTAGGATTAGTATTCCTATTATTATATGCGAACCAGATCCTTTTTGATTTACTAATTTATGTGCAAAGTCATACGATTGGTATCCACTTGACAATTATCTTTACCTTATACTAAGAAAGTCGGCGTTGGATTTAAAGTCCCTCTAGTGGTACAGCTTAATTCTTTAGTATGACAAGCCGTGATTCTGATGTCACATTGAATTTGTCTACAAAACCTGCGGTAACTTCCAAGACATATCTTGTGTTCTGTCTATTTCCATCGTAAACCTGGCATGGTGAATTATCAGTGCAGGGTGGAAGGTTTTTTTCGATATGCACTACATCCCCGTTGTTGTCAAACCAAATCATATCTAATGGAAACTGCATATCTTTCATCCACATGGCAACTATCTGTGGCTCTGCAAAGACAAAGATCATTCCCTGGTTGTAGGAGAGAGGTTTTTGAAATTGCAATCCTTCTGTCATCCTATCCGGAGTGTCTGCAATCTGAACATCAAGTATGGTACCATCTATGCTAATCTTGCCCTTTGGGAAATTGTTTGATAGTATGTCAGAGCCTTGCTCTACTGTTTGATTTCCCACAGGCTGAAGCCTAATCTCTCCATTACTAATGAGGTACTGCATATCTGAAAGAAAATCATAGTCTGAAACATTGCCATCGGCCCACCATGCGCCAACATCTTTTACCCACAAAGGAATGGGTTTTTGCAGATCTGATTTTACATATTCATGAGGAAGAAACGCAATGTCATTTGCAACGATATACTGGATTCCAACAATAAACTGAGAATCACCAAGTTTCCCATGTGCCCACAGGCTTGTGTTATTTTTTATCCATCCTTGGATTGGAGCAAGATTTTCAATAGATTGAAAATTTCCTGTACTGTTGCCTTGCGATTGTGCAAACGCTGCATGGTTTGCGTAAATAGAATCCTGTGTTATTGAATTACCTGCCCATGTTATCATGATTAGCACAAGACTGAAAACTAACACAATTTTCTTTTCCAATATAACGCATATTCTTGTGGCTGTATTAAAAAGCTAGATTTGTTTACTATACAGAAATAACCGATTAGATTTTTGCATCAATTATGCTTCGCTTTATCTGGGCTGCTCTTTTCTTAACAAGTTGCGTGAATTCCTGTATGTCTTCAAGCGATGGCTTTTGTTGTTGATTCGTATATGATTGGATAAACGCGGAATAGATGGAGCCAAGTATTATGCCAAAGGCTGCAGAATGTATGTCTTCTACCTCATCTGAATATGACTTTGCCATCTGCTTGTAAGAGCCTGCTTCGCTTATGTAATAGTCTACCAAGATGTCAATGAAGCTCTTAGTTGTTGCAGAAATCATAAACTAGCGTTGTCTCTTATTCTTTATAATGTTTGATTTGAAGAAGTTGCTAACATAATTTGACCTCGTTTCTTTTGTAGAAAAACAATAATGGTACATTATGCCGATTGAAATTAATCGTGTAAATAGGGAATGTCCGCAGTGCAAAAATTCGACCATATTTAATACTGGCAAGGGTTATTTTTGCGGGAAATGTCTTAACTCTATTTCTATATCCTAATCAACAAGTTATCTCTAGGTAGAGCATAATGTGGAAGGTAGAGCGGGACGGTCATTATTTTAAAATATATGACAAGAGAAAAAACTTGGTAGGCTATTTTGCACCTGAATATGGTGATATCTATCCTGAAGACAAGACAGAAGAGATAATCGAGCAGATGCATAAAAAACATGAAAAGATACCAAGCGGATACCTTATGATTCCGATGATAAAGTTTGGAATATTTGATGGACGAGATATGCACTTGGAATATCTTGTAAAACAACTCGATGACGTAAAAATGCGTCTAGATTATTGGGTTGACTTTGTATCAGGTAATGGCATAAAGCAATACAAGATAACTGTATCTCATACAGATAGTGATATGCTGAGTATCACATTGCACATGATATTTTCTTCTCCTGTGGAACTTGAAAAAGATGTAATACAAAATGAGATATCCAAAATACTAGATCCGCTTCAATCGCTTGGTTTACTGTGAACTTCCAGCTTTAGCATTGTTGTATGATTGTAACGCGTTCATCTCGTATTGAAGCGACTCTTGAAGTAATTGATCTGATTTCACTCTTGTGGAATTGTCACCTGTCTGAATCCATTCTTTGAGCAGGTTGTCGCTATCTATTTGCGACTGGGTAGACAGTCTGAAGAGCTGCAGTGAAGCAACAAATGGTTCTGGGGGGCTCAAACTGTCATACCTTGTTAGAATATTTTGCATTTTTGCAATGTGTGCATCAGTGATGTTTAACATCTGATCTTTTGATATTTGCCCTTTTTCATACAATGTGAGCTTGGCGTCAAAACTTGAAGTTTCGTTGCTCAAGTCTGATTGAATCAACGATAAATTATCTCCAAACCTTTGTCCTTTGAGGTTGGATTGATCTAAATTATAATTGACTGCAATGACTACAACTACTATAGCTATGCCTATTCCTATTGCAATCTGCATCCTTTTCTTAGGATTGGGCGGCTGTGTTATTTTCTTCTTCTTCACAAGCCGACTAGATTGTTATCTGAAATAAACTGTTTGTTAAAACATGTTTTTTGAAACATGTGTGTTCTTAATCTATGTAGTTTCCTTCTGGGTCAGCTTTCAACTCGATTATCTTGACGCTTCCACTAATGTAGGAATCGTTTCTTACTGTTCTGACGCGACCAACATCAAGATGATATGGCCATACATTTACTACTATAGTTCCGATTTTCACATCAGACGGAGCATCTGTTATCATTATGTCCTCTTTTTTTATTCCATAGTCCATCAGTTTTTTGATACAATGGTCAAGTAACGGTTGAGGAAGTCCGTGATTTATAGCCCAAACTGTTCCTTCGTATTCTATTTTTTCCAACTAATTATCACCAAGTTAGCGTTTTTTTAAAGCTATCTGAATCAAAGATTATTGAGGTCCTGTCACCTTGAGTGTCATGGTGCTCTCAACTCTTGATATTCTTCGAATTTTATGTGAAACTGTTTGATCGAATTCTTCTGCAGTGGGTGCTTGCACCTCTGCTACTACATCATAAGCACCAAATGTTATATGCGCACCTATGATTTGAGGTAATAGTTTCAACTCTTCAACCACATACTCTTCCGCGCCAATATCACAATTGATTAAAACAAACCCCTTTTCCATATTGTACTCAAATCTTTAACTTACTTAACTTTGTCTGTTCATTTGCAAGTATGAAAATTAGTAGCTAATGTTTTATTTTTCAAGTAAAAACAAGTTTGAAGACATTTTTAAATTATAAAAAAGCCAATGAGGGGATTTGGACCCCCGACCTTCTGATTACAAGTCAGATGCTCTAGCCAGGCTGAGCTACATTGGCATCAGGTATTGGCATTTGGAGGATAGTTTAA
>DATFDB010000156.1:0-4317 GCA_035252445.1 Nitrosotalea sp.
CAACACAGACAATTGCTACAGTAATTACCGCCCAAGGAATTTTGGTGCCTGCAATAGGATGGCATAACGCATTATTTGTCTGGGGTTACGCACTTGCATGGTTTTTGGTAACTGATTTTGCAAAGGGGCCAATCTACAAGATGTTAGAGAATAATGGAAGCCGTTTCACGGGCAACAAGTAAATTAGTTGTATTATATCGCTTTTCAAGAGACCTCAAGTGTGTTAAACTGATTTTTCCAACCCTTGCTGCCATTGTTAGTTTTCAGCAGATACAACGAAAGATGAGGTTGTGTAATACATATGTCAATATGCTAAATATGCTGTACGATTAATACAGATTGAGAATCAGAACAGGAGTTTTATTAGCATCTAACGAAAGTTGTGCAAATGAACGGAATTGTATTGGTGATTATTGCAGTTATTTTTGGTGCCTCTTTTGTAATTTTCAGGGTTCTTCCAAGCAAAGGATATGGGTATCGTTCTAGACTTACATGCGCAAAATGCTCACACATGTTTGATTACAGGTGGATTCCAGGCGGATCGTTTACAGCCATTAGACTTGGGAAAAAAAGATACATGAGATGCCCGAGTTGCCACAAGTGGTCCATGTTTGATGTTTGGTCAACCAGAGTTCATACTGGTTTATAATACCATCTGTTTGAACCATTAGGAAGAGTGGAGCGGAGCAATTAGGTATCGCTGCGTTCTATCTTGGAACGGTAAAAGGCCTGAATGGATCTACTAGCAACAAAATCCTTATTCCACATTCTTTTTCGTATTTTCTTATTTGGTTATGGTCTGTTTGACGTTGAACCAAGCCTACGATTCAATTTTAACAAGACCAAAATGATCAAAGATACGCCTATGACTACACCCATGGTAATCATCATAAAATCAGGATTTCCAAATGTGTGTGGCTGGAATGCTGTTTGGTTAGCGTCTATGGTGCTGTTTGAATCTGGGATGACTGGTGCAAATGATTTCTTTGGATAAAATTTAACTGCAGCCCACATGCCCAGCAGAATTGCACAGTATTTGATTTTCATGATTGCGGTCAAGAATTTATGCCGCATAGATTCCCTCTTCAATCACGTATTTTTTGCGAGCAAGATCCATCAGGTTTCTTGTGAATACTATGCTGTAGACGCCAACAACTATTGCAAAGAGAAGTGAGGTCCATGCTGCAATCCCTACGTTGTCATTTGCCAAGCCTGCAGAGATTACTTTCATCATGCCAGTGTGAACCTGGAGAGTTTGGTTTCCATATATGTTAGGCCAGTACTCTCCTACAGCAAGACCTCCCCACGCACTGTTAATTGTACTTGAAAGACCTGTAACCAGATAAGGAAACGTGGCTGGAAGAATTATTCTCCTCATCTTAGTAAAGAATCCTATCTTGTAATTTTGTAAAAGTTCGAGAAACTCTGTTGGTATTGCCCTGACTCCTACCCAGAATCCAAAAAATACGTAGTAAAACGTGCTCAAAAAACACAGTACCATTACAAAAATTTCTGTCTCTGCAAACGGTATGTTGTGTATGAGAAATGGAGCCGTCGCGGCAAATACCAGTGGGAAATACGCGGGGGCTGGAAAGGCAGAAACAGTCTGTACCACTGGAGTTAATGTAGCACTCATTTTCTTGTGATTCGCAAGGTAATATCCGAGTGATATTGCAAAGACGAACGATACTGTGGTTACGACAAAGACCCTGATATAGTCAATCCCCATCTGGTACAAGAGATTGGGCGTCTGTTCAAAATAGCCTAACCATTGCGAATGTGGAACCGACAATATCACATGGATTGAAGAATATCCGATGAAGATTAGAAATAGCCAAGCTATTGCTCTTCCAATGTATTTTCCTGATTTTTCAAACGAGCGGCTTGTTCGGACTTTGGTCATTGCTGTCTGTATGTTTTCTCTGCCTGTTTTCATCTTTGTAGTATATCGAGCAAATTGGAAGGTCGGACTAGCAGTAACACGCCATTTTCTGATGTGCGGTCTCCATACCCAGTGTCGTTTAATCTCGGTTGGTGTATTGAGTCCATATTTTGCAACTGCATGCTTGCTAAAATTTCCAAATAGCATGGTAATTACAACGACTCCCAACGCCAAAATTCCCAGACACTCGTACACACTGTTTAGATCCCCCGCAGATGTGGCTTGAACTATCAATGTTCCAATGCCAAAGACCTTGCATGATGTTACTCCAACAGAAAAGACCTCGCTTACCATGATGTAAAACAATGCATCTGCAAAACTTGGGAAAACATCAGATGAAATTCTCGGGTATGAAAATGGAATGTATAGGTGTCTCATCTTTCTCCACCAGCCAAAATTATAGTTTTCAGAAACCTCGATGAGATGTTGGGGAATGGTTTTGAATGCCTGATACTGCCCAATCCAGATGTTCCATACTATAGCATCAAACACAAGAAAGTCTGCTGCTATTTCTACTCCAAGTGTCCCTCCAAGACCTGTTATGAAGACTACCAAGACGATCGGAAGAAAGCCGATGACAGGAATGGACTCGAATATGTTGACAAAGGAGATGTAGATGTTCTCAAACCTCCTGCTTTTTACTGCAAAATATGAAAGGAACCAGCCGCTGATTATGGAAATTAGGATCAAGACTATCACTCGGCTCAAACTTGCAAGCGTTGCAAGAGCTATTGTGATAAGATCCGTAATGCCATCACCTCATTTCTTTTGGCATTAGATCCTTGTACAGCATCTTTACGTATTCATAAAAGAGCGGCTCTTCCTCTGACCTTGGTCGGGGAAGGTCGATTTTTATCTCATCGGTGATTCCTGCCGGAGTTCCTCCCATGACGTAAACCCTGTCTGCAAGCTGGACAACCTCGTGCAGGTTGTGCGAGACAAGAACCACCGATTTTAAATCATTTACTGGATTGAACACGATTGAATAAATTTCGCTTCTCAGAGAGTTTGCCGTAAGTTCGTCAAGGTGCACAAATGGTTCGTCCATCAACATTATGGTTGGGGATGCCGCAAGCGCTCTTGCAATTGCAACTCTCTGCCTCATTCCGCCACTCATCTCTTTCGGATATGATTCTTCATATCCGCGTAGCCCAACAAGGCTTATCATGTCTTTTGCTATCTGCGTTGCCTCCTTGTCCTCGGTTTTACCTCGTAAAACTATTTTCACGTTATCAACTGCAGTCATCCAAGGAAAGGTGGCAATTGACTGGTGTACAAGTGAGATCTTGGGAGACGGCGATTTTACTTCGATACCATTTAGAAACACATGACCTGTCGTTGGTGGAATTAGATTCCCCAGCACTCGAAGAAGTGTGGATTTTCCTGTACCCGACGGTCCCACTATGGCGACCAACTCATCAGTATAAGTTTTGAAATTAATATCCTTGAAGATAAAATTTGAGCCTGAATATGAGTATCCCAAGTCTTTGCATTCAAGTTGAACTTCGCCAATGGTTTTGTTTGAACCATTGAGGGCTTGGGTACTCATGGCAACCTATCCTTGGGGGGAGGATAGTAAGTATATACGCCTTTTCACTATAGGTTTTGAGGCATTTTGCTGAGAATTTGTTGACAGATTCTTGTCAGACGGTCATAAAATCTTGGATACTGTATCTTTCAAATCATTGGCAGCCTTCTTGCCTTTTGTGTTTGTGTTCAGATTCACATGATCCACCAAATCCTGAATCATGATCTCCATTGCACTGTCGAGGGCCGCTCTGACCGCGGTGATCTGCTGTACAATCTCAGGATAGCCCTTTCCGTCGTCTATCATTTTTCTAATCCCTTTTACGTGCCCCTCGATTCTTGCCAATCTTTTCTTTACCTCTGGCAGCTTGTGATGAGTCATTTTCTAGATCTCATTTCATTGCGGTATTTATCTAATTGGATAGTTTATCCAATGTTTAATGCTGTAATTTTAATATAAAATAAAACCAAGGTTCAAAATTGCACAAATCTTCCAATCATGCTAAGTCTTGAATCGTATTGAGGACCGCTAAAAAGCACTCTGAAAGTGGTGGATCGGAAGGGTAATGCGACTGTACAGTGCCATTTTCGGTTCCATCATGCGTGCATTATTCTTGGATCTTGCAGATAAACGGCATGGTTGCATATAGTTTATCAAATCATGGCCTGTGTAAACGGCAAAACATATGAATTCATCAGGTCTCACAGATTACACAGAACCTCTAATACTCCTCGTTTTAATAAGTGATAAAAAAATTAATTTACTATAGTTAGATTATTTTTATCCAGTGTCTTTGTTGAAAATAGACCAACACGTCTTGCCAGCAATGTACCGAGATACATTGCAA
>DATFDB010000157.1:0-7971 GCA_035252445.1 Nitrosotalea sp.
CATTGCCTTGAGTGCTCGAATTGCGCTCTCGGCATACTTGTAGTGCGGAATTCCGCCGTCTGCAAGTATCTCTTTGTTTTTTATGCCTTCATCCAGGCCCATGAGGCTTGCAAGAATTGTCTTGTCGTATTTCTTTGAGACGTTTACTATAACCTCTGCAAGTTTGTTATAGTCAAGTGTTGCAGAAGGAGTACACATTGCAATCACAGAGCCAACATTTTTGTGCGCAAGAACTAGGTTTAGGACGTGATCAAACCTGTTGAAATCTGCATCGCCCACTATATCGACTGGGTTTCGTGATGTACCCCACGGCGGAATTACTGCATTTATCTGAGGCCTAATGTCCTCTATATTTGCCATCTTTATGCCAAGCTTGGAGCATGCATCTGTAGAAATAATTGCAGGACCTCCTGCATTAGAAACTATTACAAGGTCGCCCTTTGTCGGAAGCGGTTGTTTTGAAAACGCTGTAGCATAATCGAAGAGCTCTTCCATAGAATCAACTCTTATTGCACCCGCCTGTGTGAGCAGTGCGTCATAGATTTCGTCAGAGCCCATCAGTGCTCCAGTATGAGACATGGCTGCCTTTGCACCTTCTGGGCTTCGCCCTGACTTTAATACAAGGACTGGTTTTTTTGCCTGGCTTAGTCTTGTTATTTGCTTGCACACCTTGAGAAACTCTCTGCCGTTTGTCATGTCTTCAAGATACATGACAATCACCTTTGTCTGATCATGTGCTGCCAACATCTTTAACATATCAACCTCGTTGAGGTCTACCTTATTTCCCATACTGATTACTGCAGAAAATCCAATTCCTTGTGCACTTGCATCCTCGACCAAGGCAGCACAGATTGCGCCGCTTTGCGATACAAGTGCAATGCCACCTGACTTTGGAGTAACTTTGAGAAAAGTAGAGTTCATCATTGTCTGCGGAGCAAGGTTCATCACTCCAAGACAGTTTGGCCCAATTATTCTAATGTTATATTGTTTTGATATATCAGCAAGCCTTCGCTCAAGTTTTGCGCCTTCTTCGTTTACTTCCTTGAACCCTGCAGTAATTACAACTGCTCCCTTGATTCCTTTCTTCCCACACTCTTCAAGTACGGATGGTACAACATCATTTTTTGTAACTACAACTGCAAGGTCTATTGGGTCTGGAACATCAAGAACTGTCTTGAATGCCTTTTTGTCAAAAACAGTTTCACGGGTTGGGCTGATTGGAAAGATCTTTCCTGTATACCCTTTGATAATGTTTGATGTGATTGCACGTCCCACACTTCCTTCCTTGTCGGACGCGCCAACTATGGCAATTGATTTTGGCGAGAGAAATAAAGAATCAGTCATTTGAACGAGATGGGTTCAAGGTTTTATCTATAATAAGTTATCCGCGATCTTTTCAGGTCAGCTTCCAAGCATTTTTCCTGCCAAGTTTTCATTTCTTGGAATCCACTTTATCACAATTCCTTTGTATTTTCCAATAAGACTCCATGCCTCCATTGCAAGAGCCCTTAGCTGTTCGTTGTTTATCGCAAACTCGTGGTTTAGCTGCGATACAGTATTTTTAGAGTCGCTGTAGATTATGATTTCCTCAGCAGAGCCTAGATATTTTTTTAATGCAGCAACTATTGCCTTGTACTCGGCTTGGTTGTTTGTTATGCCAGGCTCTTTTTGGTAGAACGACTCGCCTGTCTCTTTTACAAAAAATCCAAACCCAGATGCTGGTCCTCCAGAGCCGTCAACAAAGATGGAAAGTGTCATGTCATGTTAACACTGCCTGTACGCTTTACTGGAATTATTCCAACCTGGAAAAGGCTTTTTGCATTGCAATGCAGGACTTGTTTTTTCTAGCAAACAATGCATCTACTCTAGTGTTATTTTTAATAGTATTAGAATTCCTGCAAGCTCTGCTACATAGATAGCAAGTAGGTATGGCAAAAGTGCCAGTGCATAAAGTTCCATCATTGAGAAATATGCATAAACTGTGATTACATTGTGCAGAAACAGCAGACCTGCAAAAAATATCATTCCAAGAGGTAGCTGTGCCTTTGTCTTTGAATACATGCTTCCAAAGACTTTCATGAGAATGCCCAGTGCTACCATGTTGGCTCCAGAGACCACCGTGCTTGCAGTCATTAATAGTTCCATTTGAAAAAACATCCCTTGCAGAGCTTATTTACTTTTTTCCAATTTGGTTACAATTTCGTCAAATGCTTCAATATTGACCTCAAGAAAAGTAGATAGAAAATAAGTGGCACCATATTTTTCACCTACTCGAGTTATGAGATTATTTTTTTCAAGGACTCCTATATGGTGCTGTATTGCCTTGTAGTCAAGGTCGAGTTCTTTGGCAAGTTGGTTTGCGTTAAGCGGCCTTTGACGAATTACAGAGATTAGTCTCATTCGGTTCATTCCGCCCTTTGATCCCATGAATACAAACCAGAGCAGGCGTTTTGCATAAGGGTCGACAGGCATTGTATGCCTTGCTATACCACTAGCTAATTAAAACATCTCATGTTTGTTTTCCTGCAATTGTTTTTGCGTACCATCAGTAAACTGATAAATTAGATAATGCGCAACTAAGATTGATGCTAAACTATGACTATCCACTTTACAGGCCACCGTCTGAAGGCAAGTCACTTATCTTTCAGGTAACCCTTGGCTGTTCCTTTAACAAGTGCTCGTACTGCGACATGTACAGGACAAAGGAATACCAGGAAAGGCCCTGGGAGGAGATAAAGATGGAAATTGACATTGCCGCAAAGCACATGCCTGAAACACAGAGAATATTTCTTGCAGACGGTGATGCGTTAAACCTCTCACCTGAAAGACTGATTCAGATCCTAGACTATATCCGCATCAAGTTTCCAAATATTGAAAGAGTTTCATGCTATGCAATGCCAAAAAACATTTTAGAAAAATCTCCAGAAGACTTGGTAAAACTTTACAATGCGGGCCTTGTCATGTTTTACATTGGAATCGAGACAGGCTCTGACATCATACTGAAAAAAATTACAAAAGGGGCGACAAGCCAGACAATTATCAAGGCATGCCAAAAGGCAAAAGATGCAGGATATACAATATCATGCATGGTAATTTTGGGTCTTGGAGGCAAGAGCTACTCAAAACAACACATAGAAGACACTGCAAAGATCCTAAGCGTTACATCGCCTCACTATGTCGGGGCCTTGACCCTTCACCTTGACAATGGAATCCATGATGAGTTTTTGGCAAAATTCAAGGAGCCCTTTTTGCCAATTGATGATGCAGATGCACTAGACGAGCTAGAGTCTCTTGTAAGCAAGATAGAGCCGTCAAGTCCTGTAGTCTTTCGCGCAAACCACGGGTCAAATGCATATCCAATAGGTGGGACATTTCCTCAAGAAAAGCAGAGCATGCTTGAAAAGATCTCTTACCTGAGGCAACATCCGGAACTTTGCAGACCAATTGGTTTTAGAGGATTTTAAAAATTAACAGCCTACGCACATGTGGTGGCAGTTTGCCAAAAATGCAAGTGCCCAAGTTAGTAACTCTAGCATGATCTCTCAGGGTCATCCACGTATAAAAAACTAGTGTGTTTTTTCTTTTCAGTTTATTTTGTATTGTTTACTGTAAAGTGGTTTACCGAGATGTGCCCCCACTGGTCATCCCCTATTACTGTGTAAATTCCATCTGTAAGAGGTTGGAACTGTTTTCCTTGGTAGTATCCGTTGAATGAGACATGATACTGCATGTTTACTGGATAGTTGGTGGAATTGTATGTCTCAATTGTTGCCTTTGTGCTAGAGGGCTCAAATACATAGTCCACTATTCCAATTGTCCTGCACATGTATTTTCCACTTGGGTATAACGAGAGCCGTTCTCCTTGGCTCATGTTGTCTAGAGTATAATCGCCTTGCATCAAGGCCATTCCAAACGGCAGATGAAATACGCATGGTCCAAGGCTCCATTTTCGCAGCGGCCAGTTGTGCTGCGGATTTACAACTATGGTACTAGGAGACGTATTTGCAAGCGAGATGTCCATTCCAATTGACTGTCCTGTCTTGATTTGAGTAGAGTTTATTGATGCGGCAAGCGCAAGCTCTGAGCCGTCTCCTGTGTTTGGTTGTGAGTTAGAGCTGAATATGTGTGGTGAAAGAAGAGCTACTGCTCCAAATGCTGCAATAGCACCAACTCCTGCTGCGATAATTATTGAGAGATGTAATGTTTTCATTTCCATGCACCAAACTTTTGCATTCCAAATTTCTTGCCAGACAAAGTCCTGTAAACAAGGAGAGATCCGATTGCTGCTGCAAGTACAAGCCCTGATGTTGGAAATTCGGGTACTGTTGTTGTACCAGCAGCTGATGTACCCCCTGTTGACGCATTTTGTGTCACGACAAATCCGTTTATTCTTGCGCTTGCCGTAACGCTGAGGCTTCCTGCAGTTGCAGTAAGAGGCACCTTGAACTGCAATGCAAAGTTACCATTTTGGTCTGACGATACGGTTCGAATCAAGATCAGGTTTCCTTTTGCATCCTTGACCTGTATAGCTACAAGCTGTCCTGGCGTCCCGCCGTTTACCGTACCTGTAAGGGTCACGGTATCTCCAGGTCCATATGTTGACTTGGATGTATTGATAGTAATTGACTGGTCTTCTTGCGCCAAAGAACTTGGCATGCCAAAGGCCAGCAATGACATAACAAACAACCCAAACAATGCAACCTGCAGTTTGTTGTCTTTATGATATACCGACAAAATATGATAATTCATGTGATTCTGATGTTCCTCCTTTGTTTGGCCAGTCTGTAAGTGTATCTGCGTATATGCTGGCAAGTCCCGTAGACGACTGGGTCGGTACGTAATAGGGAAGTACCACTTCAGAGTTTCCGGGGTTTAGCGTATATTCTGCAGAGCTTGTGCCAAGCGTATCAAGATTTGAATCAAACAAGTTTATGGTTACAAGTGTTGGAGCAGTATAGCCAGAGTATAGTTGTACCCGGACAAATCCGCTCTGTCCTCGGGTAAACAGCGATACAGTGTTTCCGTTCTGGTCTGTTGGCTGCACTGATACTATCTTGATTCCGCTGGAATTGGTGGAGTTGTTTTCTACGTTTGCAATGCACGTATTTACTCCATTTACAACTGTAAGGTCGCCATTGCTGTCAAAGCATGACTGGATATTGCTGTCTGCAAGACCGTACTCGACATTGAGGTTTTGGTTTATCTGCACTATTTGTGCGTGGTTTACGGCTGCATAGTTGTCAAATGTTTGTATTGCCTGGTCCCAGCTTCCGCCGTTATCAAGAACATTTTGCATTGCTGCGTTTGCAGCAGAGACTCTTTGCTGCATGAAATTAAATTCGCCCTCAAAGACTTGCTGTGTTCTGTTGTCAGGAACAGTGGCAAGAAATGATGCGTACTGGGCACTAGGAGTGTTTGCAATGTTTGCCTGTGCAAGAGCCGTTAGGTCTTGCTTTAGTTGGCTTGCTGCTGCAGCCCTTTGCTTTTGTATCAATTCATTGTTGATTTGTGTTGCAGTCTCATTTCCAATTATGTTTGCAACTTGTCTTTTGGATACCTGAATCTCTTGCAGTATCTTTTGTGCCATAGGATCGTTTTGTAATGCTGGACCTAGAAGAGTTGTAAACTGGGTGACGTTTCCAGAGCTTGTTGTGTTTGATGTAATAGTAGAGTTTAGTGCGTTAAGGTTTAGACTTACAAGTGAGATTGATTTGTCGCCAACATTTGTCGCAGTTCCATTTTTGTATGCAAGAGCCAAGAGCTGGGCCTGTGTTGGGCTCATAAACGTCATGCTGTCATTTTGTACTGCAACTCCTAGCATGACTGTCGCCTGATCATTTGTCATCTGGTTTTGTGTAGATACAAGCGTTGTTCCGGCAAGGTTTGTGGGGTGCTGGGTACAGGTTTGTGGCTGTGTAGGTTGGTATGAGACTGGAAGCGTTGCAGGATCTTCAAGACTAGCTGAGAGACATGATTCTGTAGTTAGCGGGGTTCCGCCGTTGCTTGGCCAGTCAGAATATGCATCAGTAAATATGTCAGAGGAGCCAACTTGTGCGTTAGGCGGTATGAAAAATGATAAAGTCATTTGCGTATCTCCTGGGTTTATAGTGGACTTGATTGACGCAGTGCCTATACTGCTTTGATTAGTATCAAAGAGGTTTAGCGTAAGAAGAGCAGGAATTGTTTCTCCAGAAGAGATTGACACTTTGACAAAGTTATTCTGGCCTTTTTTCATCATTGATGCGGGGTTGCCCTGCTGGTCGATTAGCTGCACAGAATTTATCAATATGCCATGTGTTTTTATCACGGAAAATTCTGTGGAGTTTGTATAGCTTTTTCCGCCAACTAGCGCTGTTGCAATATCGGTGTAGTTGCCTGTCTCAAAATTGGATGGGATCTTGAACTGCAGTTGAGCTGTTCCGTTCACGTCTGTAGATACTGTTCTTGATACAATGTCATTTCCTGTAGGGTCGGCAACTGCGATTGCAATATTTTGTAATCCAAGCCCTGGCAGCAGTGCCTTGATTGTTACTACATCGCCATATGCATAGTAGGGCTGGTCATTAGTTAGAGCCAGTTCAGCTGGAAGTATTGGGGAGCCTGTGTATGCAGACTGGGCTGCCGCACTTGAATTTGTAGTGGTTTCGTTTATGCCATCATCCACTCCAGAGATTACAATGCTTGGAGAGATAGCTGATTCGCTGCTTGATGATGAGCTTGATGTTGTAGGAGTAAGTATGGTTATGTCGGAACCGGAACTGCCAGAGCTTGATTCTACCGGAGACGGAACAATCACCGAGCTTGATTCTGAAGATGTAGAAGGCGGTATCACGTTAGAAGTATTGGTAGAGCTTGATGAGGTGATAGCAATACCTGTACTGTTGGCCTGAGTAGAGTTTGTTGAAGATTGTGATGATGAGGTTTGATTGGTTTGTTGGGTGTTGGAACTGGTTGAATTGGTAGAGCTAGTGTTTTGATTTGAGTTTGTAGTTTGTGTTTGGCTAGAACTGGTTGAATTGGTAGAGCTGGTGTTTTGATTTGAGTTTGTAGTAGACGTGTTGCTAGTTTGGGTATTTGTACCTGAAGTTGACGTGTTATTTGAAATTTGATTTGATGTGCTGTTTGATGTATCAGGTGAAGAATTGCTTGTTCCAGATGTTGACGTACCGTTGGAATAGTCAGTAAATGTCAAGGTGGAAAATGCGTGTTGAGGCATAAAAAAAACCGTGGAAATTGAGATTGCGACAAGTATTGTGAGAACAAGGTTTTTTCTAAATGTCGATGTAAGGTTAAAATCTACAAAATATTTTCTGCTAGTAAATTTATTAAAATGCTTCACACCTGCACACCTTACAAATATCTAAGTAGGCACTGCGATTCAGACTCATGGGATATTGTCTGCCTGTAATTTATAATGGATTGCGACACCTTGTTAAGGAACAATGTTAGCGATGATATAAAGATTGGATATGACTTGTACGGATTGTTTTTACACATATATCGCATACGTAAATGGCGCTCCTTTGCATATGAAATATGTAGACAATAGTATAAGATGATTCACTAGTGTGACTTGTTTTTACAACAAGCAATAATTGCACGATGGTATGACCAGAATCTATGTCGGCGTCTAAAGAGCAAAGATTTGATCCTGTTTTGCTTGTTATAACTGGAAGCATCTTTGCAGTGCTGATTTTCATGTCCTACCTTTTATTCTCACTTCTTAGTGTAGTTGCAATATCTGTTGGGGCTGCAGTTGTAATATATCAAGTTCTAAGTCTGCGCGGAAAGATGGCTTCGAAATTCAAATATGGAGCAAAATTTCCTTCGGCCTATCTTTTCTTTCTTATTGGGGCACCAATTGGACTTGGAATTGCAGTAGGATACGATACATATTCAGTTCAAGAATCAATTGTCAAAGCAATCTTGCTCTGGGGCCTGACTCTGACCTTTTGGAGTACGTTGTTGTTT
>DATFDB010000158.1:0-5856 GCA_035252445.1 Nitrosotalea sp.
TGGCTGGAATAAGACTAAGAAAGTTAGAGTTGGTAGCACAATGAAAAAAGCCCATATCCTTATCCCAAAACCTGGAAGCACATTCCAAAGAGTCCAGTGTAAAGAATGCGGTGAGGAAAGTGTTGTTTATTCTCATGTATCCACTACAGTTGCATGCAAGGCATGTGGCAATACATTGGCAGAGCCAACAGGTTCTATTGCAGAGATTAACGGCAAAGTACTAGGCAGTGCCGAGTAGATCATAGTCTCTTTTTGTGTTAAGATTTATTGCAACACGCTTGTCGTCAATTACAACATAGGATTCTTTTACGTGATTCATGCCTGCAACGTCTTTTGGGTTTACTATTGATATTCCTGTAAATGCGTGTTCCTGTCCGTTGTAGCTCACAAGATATTCCGGACTGACTCCAATAGAGTCCAAAAATTTCTTGCTTGCAAGAACACTAGTCCAAGGTTGATTGTTTCCAGATTGTTTTACAATTTTTTGCACAATGTCAGGGTCTAGCAATGCAAGGTCTCCAGATACCACAAACACTTGCTCATCAAAATTTCTGAGTGCCTCGTTTAGGTCCTTGACGTATCCATTCCCTTTTGTTTCAACAGTTGATTTGCCAAGACTTGTGACAAACTCTGCAGTCTTTGGTGCATTGCGGCTTGTAGCGCAAACAATTTTTGAGAAGCATCCAGACTCTTCTAGTGCGGATATGACATGCTCTATGACAGGTTTTTTGTACTTGACAAGCAGTTTTTCCTGAGGCGATTCCATCCTTGCTCCCTTGCCACCGCACATTACAAGGCCTATCATCTTGATGCAAAAATTATGAGTGATGTCAACCTTACAAGTTCGTTGCTTGCCCCAAAGACATCCCCTGAGATGCCGCCAAAGCTTCTGTTTGAGACAGCAAGGAGCAGAAATGACATGCCTACAGTTGCTCCAATCACTATGATTCCTGTCATGCCTCCAAGTATTACTGCAGGTACAATTGCAATAATAGACGCTGCAGCCAACTTGGCAGGACTTTTCATGTATAGAGTAAACGGAGAGCTGAGCCCTTGCCATGCAGATGAGCCTCTGTTTGCTTGAAGCACCATTGCAAATTTTGCCATAAGCTCGCTGACTAGAATTGCCTCAAAGAGTACTAGCCCTTTCATCATAGAAATTGACATTATCATGCCTGCAACATAGAGAACTATTGTAACAACACCTGCAGAGCCCACTGCAGGGTCCCGCATAGCCTTGAGTTTCTTTTCCTTTGTTCCCTTTGCCATCATACCGTCGGCAAAATCACATAGTGCATCTGTATGGTGTACTCCTGTCATGATAACAAGTGCGCCTGTCAGTACAAGGCCCACTATTAGTGGCTGTACATACAAAGAAAGTCCATAGCCTGCACCTCCAATTAACAGTCCAATTATTGCACCTGCTACAGGAAAGAGGTACATGTTTTTTGCAACAACATCAAGCTCGGAACTTTTTGACGGAATAATTGTCAGAAATGAAATTACTGATGAGATCCCCTTAAGCAAGGTTCCACCATCCCAAGTAAGACAAGATAACAATCACAGGAATTGTAAACAATCCAGCAAACAATATGGCTGTAACTTTCATCATAGATATCGCCGTTTTGAAATGTTTTTCCGTAAATTCTGTACTGCCGTCACCCAATACATAATGATCTAGTTTTTCAAATTTTACTTCGAGTGCACCTGCCATCGTCGCCATTGGATATCCTGCATTTGGGCTCTCTGTTTTTGGGCCATCTCGCCTCATAATTTCAGCCGAGCTTCTCCAGTTGCATCCTACAATCATGCTTGCAAGTATCATAATCATACTTGTCAGCCTTGACGGTACAAAGTTTAACACCTTGTCGCAGTTTGCTCCAAACCATCCCAGATTCCTAAAGAGCGGAGTCTTGTAGCCTACCATAGAGTCTGCCGTGTTAACTGCCCTATAGACAAAGGCACCTGCAAGCCCAAAAAATGCAAAGTAAAAGAGAGGTCCTGTTATGCCATCCACAATATTCTCACTTATGCTCTCAAGCGTGGCAGAGATTATGTGTTGCCTGTCCAAGTTCTTTGTATTCCTTTTTACTATCATTGATAGCTTTGTCCTTGCGCTATCAAGATCATTTTTAGAAATAGAGTCCATTATTTGTGATGCATGTAATTGCATTCCCTTGATTGCTATTGTGGTCTTTAGCAACAACGCAATTGCAAATACAGAAGATGTCAAGACCAGAATCTTTGCGATTCCAATAAAATTCAAAGTGTCAAGATATGCAACAGCACTTTCAAAATAATACATCAAAGCAGCAACAAATGTTGTAATTGTAACAACAAGAATTACTCCGCCAAGTTTTTCCGGTCTTGGATTGTCTGATTTGAATAACGGAGCAAGCTTGCCCAAGAGCATTCCAGTCCAGGCAGTTGGGTGATACTTGTTTTTTGGATCTCCTAATGCAAGATCTAGTGCAATAGCAAGAGCAACTGAGAGAGCAAGCACTAACATCATTTCAAAATACCACCAATTGCTTTCATATTAAGACTTGATTTTACAACGCGACTTAAATGCTCTATCTCTTTTTCAAGCGACTTGAGATATTTTGTAGTAAATGATACATGTTTTGGATTTGCATGAAGCGAGTCTTCTTCGGGTATCTCAAATTTAAGGAATGGAATAGTTCCAAAGACAGGCATGCCAGTCTTGTTTTTCAAAAATGCAAAGCCTGGGCGCAAAATATTGAGATCTCCCCGGAATTTGTTTATCACGTATCCCTTGACAAGCCTCTTGTCTCTATCAAGTAGTTCCATTGTTCCCACCAGACTAGCAAATGTTCCTCCCTTGTCAATGTCTGATACCAAGATTACAGGTGATGAACAGTGTCTTGCCATCCTCATGTTGGCAATGTCATACTTGTGCATGTTTACCTCAGCAGGAGATCCCGCTCCCTCCAGAATAACCAAGTCGTACCTAGATCTTAGGCTATCAAGAGATTTTTTTGCAATACCAAGCCCCTTTGTCAGGACAAATTTTTTGTAATATTCATCGGCATGCATTTTTTTGTAGCGCTTTCCCATGACAAAGACCTCGCTCTTATAATCTCCAAGCGGTTTTAGCATGATTGGGTTCATGTGTGGAGAGATCTCGGTTCTTGCGGCAATTGCCTGAATTGCCTGTGCTCGTGATATTTCAAAGCCATCCCCTCGGTAAGAATAAGATGACATGTTTTGCGATTTGAACGGGGCTACACTGTAACCCTCATCTGCAAAAATTCTACACAGTGCAGTGACAAGTGTTGTCTTGCCTGCACCAGATGATGTTCCCTGAATCATCAATGTCTTTGTCATACCTTTCTCAACTCCTTGACAAGCCTTTGATTTTCGTCGTGTGTTCTTACGGCAATTCGGATAAACTTGTCATCAAGTCCTTCAAAAGAACTACAGTCTCTTACCAGTATGTTTTTTTTCAACAGTTTTTTTTGCAGTTGGCTTGATCTTATTTTTGATTTTATCAAAATAAAGTTTGAATCAGAATCATGACACTGAAATCCGCTAATCTTTGATATTGATTCTTTGAGAAATTTTCGTTCTTTTTTGATTAGATTTCTTGTCTTTTCAAGGTGAGACCTGCTTGACAATGCCTTTATTGCAATCTCTTGTGCAATTCCGCTCACGTTCCATGGAATTTTTACCCTGCTTAGGATTTCTATCATCTTTTTGCTTCCAAGGCCATACCCTACTCTCAGGCCAGCAAGTCCAAAGGACTTTGTCATAGACCTCAATACAAAGAGATTGTCAAAGCTATGAAGTTTTGATACAATGCTTTCCTTTGGATTTGATGCAAACTCAATGAAACACTCATCCACAAAGACAAGTGAGGAATTATCACGTGAAGCAGCAAGTATCTTGAGGATATTTTTTTGACTTGTAAGAGTACCAGTTGGATTGTTGGGATTGCAAACAAAGACACATTGGTTTTTTGAAATTCTTTCAACAAAGTCATCAATGTCTTCATTGAGATCCATAGTTTTGAAGTAGGATATTTTTGCTCCATTGAGTCTTGCTGCAGATTCGTATTCCCCAAATGTCGGTATCGGAATTAGCGCATTACGCTTGCTCAAAAATGCTTTGCAAAAGTTGTAAATTATCTCAGTTGCGCCGTTGCCTACAATTATCCTATCTTTTGGAATTCTAGTGTATCTCTCCAAGCCATTTCTCAACTTGGTCGAGTCTGAATCTGGGTATATGGAAAATAGCACCGAGTTTTTTTTCAGTTCGTTTTTTATCGCAGAGGGAAATCCAAGAGGGTTTACGTTTGAGCTAAAGTCAAGTATTTTTGGGTCAAACCCTAGTCCTGCAGAGTAAATTCCCCCATGAGCTACAGTTTTGTGATTTTCAATTGATGGCGCTACCCCTAGTCTCAACACCTTCCTGATATCACAGGGGTATTTACTTGTGTTTTGGATTTGACCCAGCTAAAGGAATATTAATTGTATGAAGGGAATTTTTTATTATGAAGAAGCGAGTAGCTATCATAGGCGTAACTGGAGCCGTAGGACAAGAGTTTGTATCAGCTCTAGATAACCATCCGTTGTTTGAGGTAAAGCAGATAGCTGCATCGGAGAGATCTGCATCAAAAAAGTTTGTAGATGCAATAAGAGATCCAAATAGTGGCATCCTCAGATGGCACATTAGAGACCCAATTCCGGATTATGTAAAAGATATGATAATTGAATCAGTTGATGACATCAAGCCAGAAAATCTTGACTTGATATTCAGTTCGGTAGAGAGCGAGGCTGCAAGAGAGATAGAGTCAAAGTTTGCAAAAGATGTGCCTGTGATAAGCACCTCTGCAGCATACAG
The DNA here is from genome assembly GCA_035252445.1 of Nitrosotalea sp. Taxonomy (GTDB): domain Archaea; phylum Thermoproteota; class Nitrososphaeria; order Nitrososphaerales; family Nitrosopumilaceae; genus Nitrosotalea. The sequence continues at coordinate 4,864 of DATFDB010000158.1, forward strand.
GTACGAATCCGATGTGCCCATTCTAATTCCTGGAATAAATGACGATCATGTCGCACTCTTAGATCAGCAGAGAAAAAACAGAGGATGGAAAGGATTTGTGGCACCATTGCCAAACTGTACTACTACAGGTCTTGCAATTACACTGAAGCCTCTCTTGGACAAGTTCGGAGTTCAGAAGACAATCATGACATCAATGCAGTCAATGTCTGGAGCAGGAAGATCTCCTGGTGTTTCAGCACTGGACATTACAGATAACATTATTCCATATATTCCAAAAGAGGAAGACAAGGTTAGGCTTGAAACTGGAAAAATTCTTGGCAAACTGGTGGACGGAAAGATAGATCCTGCCAAGATAAGAGTCAGTTGTACTTGTACAAGAGTGCCAGTAATTGATGGGCATACCGAGACTGTCTTTATAGAAACAACAACTCATACCGATCCAGAAGGCGTAAAGAATGCAATGAAAGAATTTTCTAACAAGGTAAGTGTTTCAGGTCTGCCTTCGGCCCCAAAAGAATACCTCATGGTTAACGAAGATCCAACAAGGCCTCAACCAAGATTAGATCGTGAAATAAATGGAGGCATGACAACAGTAGTTGGTAGGATAAGAGAGGACACGGTCTTTGACAACGGCATCAAGTACGTCTTATTCTCACATAACGAGAAGATGGGATCTGCCAAGGGAGCCGTGTTATTAGCTGAGATGTTGCACAAGAAAGGTTACATCTAGCCAGCAGCAAATTTTGGAAAAATTATAATAACAAGTTTATTAAGATCCATTTATTCACAATAAATGGTGTTTTGATTGGCAAAAGTTGATGATTTAGATATGATAATTTTATCGGAACTATCCCAAGATGCTAACATCTCAGTTCCCCGAATTTCAAAGAAGATCAATGTAAACTCGTCCGTTGTTTACAGCAGAATCAAGAGACTTATCAAAAGAAAGCTAATTGAGCGCTTTACTATTGTAGTAAATGACAGAGAGCTTGG
>DATFDB010000159.1:0-4907 GCA_035252445.1 Nitrosotalea sp.
GCAAAGACCTCAAGCAAGAGCGAGCTTGGAACTGCAACGGTACCAGGATTGACGCCATTTGACTGGAGGCATGCCTTTGATTGCTCCATTACAGAATACGGCTGGGATACCTCAGGGTTTGATATTAGATATGTATGAAGCTCCCGGTCTGTTGCGCTTGGGTTAAGCGAGAGATACGAACTTAGCTCCTGGTCAAGCTTGGTAACAGACGACTTGTAGATCGTCTGCTCAAGGGGAAGGTTTGAAGCATTACAGTAATAGTTGCCGCTTGTGTCAAATGCGCCGTACGCATGGCCTAAAGATATTGCAAAGACCACAGATAATGCAGCAAGTGCAATTTTCATCAGTATCATGATTGTAGACACCCAAAAATTAATTTTACGTCTACTTTATACCACAAATTTTAAAGCAAAATGCAGAAAGCTTGTACTCTATGGATAAAAAATGCATAATCTGCGGCTGCAAAGATCACAAGCTCATAGGATGTTATAACCACAAATCAAAAAAATGCTCTTGTTTTAAAAGTGAAACCGAACTAAAATAAAGACGCAAATCTTGTTTCCAGACTTGCAAATTGATTTAAAGATTTCTCAGAACTTCCTCCCTAACCTTATTACAAAAATATTGAAATCACAAAGACAGTGAAGTACATAGTTATTGCTGCAGCAGTTCTTGTATGTGCCATAATGATACCAACACAGGCATTTTCATATGATGGCACATACAACTACAAACCTGCACCTACAAACTTGCAACACAAGTTCTGGTTTGGATACTCTAACAGGACGCTCTCCTTTGATTACTCTGATAAAACAGTTGCCTTTGATTACTCTGACAAAACGACATTTGGCTATTCAAGCAGTACCCATGACGATGAAAGAGATGGTAATGACAACCATAACTATCAAGAAAAACAAGGACCAAATTGTCTACCTCTGATAAACGGAAGGGGCTATCATTTAGGGGAAAGAAATTGTCTTGATGTCACATCATACGGTAACAGTACACATACATGGATTCATGCAAGTCAATCTGAAAAAAATACAAACGGCATATTGGCTCCTGAAAATAACAAGCACAATCTAAACGAGATATTCAACCAAATATCGCACAACCATTCTCAGGGTCCGGATATTACACACAAGAGCAAACACCATTAGAATTGCAGATTTTATTTCATGGTACGATCAAAACACCTATTGAATCCCCCACTATCAGAAAATAGCAATTGAAGTCTGACATTACAATAATTGGAGCCGGAATACTTGGTACATCGCTTGCATATTTTCTGTCTCAAGTAACAGAGAAAAAAATACTTGTCCTAGAGCAGGCCCAAGAGGTTGCATATCACACAAGCAAAAGGAACACAGGCAAGGTACATGCACCTTTTTTGTATGACCCGCAAAAAAAGAGGCTCTTTGCAAGAGCTGCGGCGCTTGGCTTTGATATGTGGGAAACATATGCAAAGAAAAAAAACCTGCCATTCAAAAAGGACGGAGTCTTAGAAGTATCGCTTGACGAGCAGGGAACTAAAAGGCTTGAAAAATATCTCTCCTGGGGAGAGCAGAACGGAATTCAAAAAAACGAACTGCAATTTTTAGACAGCAACCAGGTATCAAAGCTAGAACCCGAGGTAAGGTGCCAAAACGCAATTTTCTGTACCAAGGACGCATCAGTAGACTATGGCAAGTTTACGGTATCATTGATGGAAGACGCAAAAAACAGTAAAGCAACTTTTCTTTTGAATACAAGGGCAGAATCGATACAGGACAAGAAAGATTTTGTAGAAATAAAAACAAATTCTGATACCATAGAAACAGATTATGTCATTAACGCAGCAGGTGGAATGTCAATTGATATTGCACACGATATGGGTGTTGCCCAAGACCTCACAGACATTCATTTTCGTGGCGAGTACTGGCAGGCAGACAAGGTATACGACAACCTGACCAAAGTATCAGTATATTCCGTACCAAAATATTCCGAGTATCCGTTTCTTGATCCGCACTGGATTGTGCGCCATGACGGGCGATGCGAGGTCGGACCAAATGCAGTGCCAGTGTTCAGTCCCTACGGATACACATTTACAGAAAACATCAAAGAGTTTCCGTCAAAACTAGTAGAGATGCTGTCGTCAGGTGCAGCAAAGATGTTATTTGATTCCCAGTTTATCTCTCTTGCATCAGGTGAGTTTCTCTCTTCGGTATCAAAAACAGTGATGATAAACAGAGTAAAGGAATTTTTGCCAAAGGTTGATCCTGCCAAGTTTCACACAAGGGGCACGGCAGGTATAAGGGCGTCAGTAATTGACAGTTCAGGCAAGTTTGTGCCAGACGCAATAATCAAGGATGGCCCAAAATCAACACACATACTAAACTACAATTCACCTGGTGCCACAGGAGCACTGCCATTTGCGGTATACGTCATAGGTGAGCTGCAAAAGAGCGGAGTTGTAACAATATCAAATACAGCATGCGGTCCTTGGAATTATGACAAGATCCTAGAGCAGATACGATAAACTGCTTATTCTTTCCTTTTTTTGATGTAGTTTGTCAGACTGGAAAAAGACATCTTCGAATCCTTTTACTTAATTTAGGGCCATACTTTGATCTATTCCATTGAATTACGTTATAACAGGTGGTGCAGGATTTATCGGCAGTCATCTTGCCAAGTTCTTGATAGGAGAAGGCCACAGGGTTACAATAGTTGATAACCTTTCTGCAGGAAATATGTTAAATCTATCTCAGATAAAAGACAAGATAAAATTTCATGATATTGATATAAGAGATGGAGAAAAGATAAAAAAAATTCTAGCAGGAATGGACGGAATATTTCACCACGCAGCACTGACATCAGTTGCAGAGTCGTACAAAAAAGAAAAGGAATACTTTGACGTCAACGTAAATGGAACAAAAAATGTCTTTGATGCAGCAAAGGAGACTGGGACCAAGGTTGTCTTTGCATCAAGCGCAGGTGTATATGGAAACAACGCCCCAATTCCAACGCCTGAGTCTGCAGAACTAAAACCCGTCAACCCCTATGGCGCCACAAAGTTAGAGGCAGAAAAGATGGCAATAAAGTATGGAAAAGGGTTTGACATTGTAGGGCTTCGATACTATAACGTATATGGCAACAACCCTTCTACTGCAGGTGTGATATCAAAGTTTTATCAAAATATAATTTCAAACAAGCCTCCAGTGATAGAGGGTGACGGAATGCAGCTGCGTGACTTTGTATTTATTGATGATATAACAAATGCAACATATCTTACCATGAAAAAAAAGACAGGCACAGCTTTCATAAACATAGGTTCAGGTACAGCCATTTCGATTCTTGAGCTGGCAAATCTTTTCATAAAATATTCAAAAAAGAATTTCAAGCCAGTCTTTGAGGAAGAGATAGAGGGAAACGTAAGGGCAAGCCAGGCCGATATATCTTTAGCCAAGAGGCTTCTTGGGTGGGAACCACAAACTAAATTAAAAGTGTGGGTGGAGAGTTTGTTTACACAATGAAAGTAATCTGCATCCCAGCATATAACGAGGAAAAGGTAATTGGAGATATAGTAAAGCGTTCACTTGCATATGCAGACAAGGTTATAGTATGCGATGACGGCTCTACTGATGGTACAGCTAAAGCCGCAAAAGAAAACGGCGCTACAGTAATTTCGCACAAAAAAAATCAAGGATATGGAGCAGCAATAATTACATTATTTGACAGGGCAAGACAAGAAGATGCAGATGTCATGGTTACAATTGATGGAGACGGGCAGCACAATCCTGATCAAATTCCGCTTTTGATAAACACATTGCAGGAAAATAATGTTGATGTTGTAATAGGCTCTAGGTTTTTGGACAAGAGCTCAAACACGCCAGGATACAGAAAGCAGGGAATAAAGATAATCACATCAGCTGCAAACTTTGGAGCTGATTTCAAAGTATCAGATGCCCAGTCTGGATTTAGGGCCTATTCAAAAAACGCAATAAATTCAATCCATCCAACAGAGACTGGCATGGCAGTATCAACTGAAATTTTGTTAAAGATATCAAACAAGGGTCTGGCACTTGCCGAAGTTCCAATTACGATTTCCTACAGCGGTGACACGTCAACGCAAAGCCCTGTTCCACACGGAATTGCAGTTTTGATGAACACCTTGAAATTTATCTCAGTTAAACATCCAATTCCATTTTACGGATTTCCAGGAATTGTGCTAATCATTGCTGGTTCCATCATTGGATACCAATTTCTTGACGCATATCTTAACAAACAGGTAATCTTTTTGGGCTCACTTATGGCATCGATAATACTTTTCCTGGTAGGTACCATACTTTGCGTCACTGCAGTAATACTGTTTTCAATGGCTACATTAATGCGCGAAAGACAGTGATATATTGCATCGATCACACAAAAAGGGCCGAAATTGTAAAATATAGAACACAGCTTTGTGAATTATTCATGATTTTATCTCATGAATTCAAAATAAAATGTTCTTCACAGAAAAACTGAACAAATCGTCCATTATGCTTATATATCTAAAATCTTGCAAAAATTACAATAACTATGTACAACGAAATATTCAGAAAAATAACTAGTCTAACACTATTAACAATACTACTTGCAAGCAGCGCTGTTATCGCATTGCCAAACGCAATGCCAGCAGCACATGCTCAAGTAGCTTCACATCCTAACTTGTTTGTCTCTGCAGAAAATTCCCAGTACAACAATTACTTTGCCGGTCCACAAGTGATCCAAGTCGTCGTATCTGATCCAAACATAAACAGATTAGATCAGCAATTTGGTGAACCGACTGTAACCGTCAGCGGTAAGAAACTGAGAATGGCACAGGGTACAGACGGTAACTGGTATGCATACTTTGCTGATAGAAATCAAGCTGAACAAGCTGCAAACAC
>DATFDB010000160.1:0-3744 GCA_035252445.1 Nitrosotalea sp.
TTTGGTTCTATCTTTGCTTTTACATAAGCCCCCATACCTACTGGCACGAGTGTCTCATTTGCTGAATCTCCTATTGCTTTCATTGATTCAATAGCACTCACTGCCTCTTGTAAAAGCCTCATTACAGATTCTTCCTTTTGCGCAACATCTGACAAATATCCTTCAAGTGCTTGAAGTTGTTGCATTAAGGCTTGAGCTTGTTCTTCACTCATTTGCAAAAAATTCTCTTACCCGCCTATAAATGCATTCTGGAAAATACTTCCATTAAGATGTGAGAGGGCAGTCTAATTCATCGTGTTGACATTTACCACCTAGTTGTCAAATCAGGTCGTGTCAATAGTTATTATGGAGCAAGAAACAACATTAGTCATGTCATCAGACAGACAAATGTATCCTGCCACTTGCTCAGACTGCAAGAAAGAAACACAGGTACCTTTCCAACCAAAAGAAGGAAGACCAATATATTGTCGTGATTGTTTACCAAAACATCGTGGCGAAAGAAGAGTTTAAGCTGAAATACGCTTAATCATTTTTTATTATCAAATAGGAAAAATGTGCAAAACATTTTGTACATTTTATTTTAAAATTAACAGCTTGTGAAGATACAAAAGAAAGAAAAAGGATTATGCCTTTGTTTTTGACAGTCTTGCGTCTATTTCATCCCAGTTTATGACATTCCACCATGCACCAACATAATCTGCTCTGCGATTTTGGTACTTGAGATAGTATGCATGTTCCCAAACATCCAATCCCAATAGCGGAATTAGACCTTTGGTTCTAGGACTAGTCTGGTTTGGCATTGTAGTAAATTCAACTTTCTTGCTTTGTGGGTTGTATGCTAACCAGCCCCAACCACTTCCTTGAATAGCAATGGTATCTTTTGTGAATTTTTCTTTGAAGCTATCAAAGCTGCCAAATACTGCATTAATTGCATCAGCCAAGCTTCCGCCTGGTTTTCCGCCACCGCTTGATTTCATGCTGGTCCAAAACAGCGCGTGGTTTTCAAATCCACCACCATGAAAATTCACTGCTCCTCGTGTGCTCTCTGGAACTTTGTCCAGGCTTGCAAGTAACTTTGTCAACTCCATGTTTTGTATTTCAGAACTCAGAGTCTCCAAGGCTTTGTTGAGACCATCAGTGTATGCCTGATGATGTTTTGAGTGATGTATTTCCATTGTTTTGGCATCTATGTGTGGCTCCAACGCATCATATGCGTAAGGTAACTTTGGGAGTTCATATTTTGCCATGAAAACCCAACGCAGTTCTTGCAATTTATGGCTTTGGTTGCAAATGCATTTTATCTAGTCAAATTTCAGATAAATTGTGATTAGCCGATTACTAGTCTTTTCATTCTTTTTTGTTTTTTGCATATCTCTATTTGTATCAGAATCAAGCGAGCAAGAAATTGCAAGTAATTTACAGAAAAGCATAGAACTTATCGGCACTAAGGTTGCCAGGCTCGATGGTCTTGACGGCCAAGGAATGAAGATTGGGGTTATAGATACAGGAATTGACTACAACCACCCAGATCTCTGGGGCTATGGCCCATCTGGAAAAGTAGCAGGTGGCTACAACTATGTAAATTCAGCAGAAAAACCACTTGACACCAATGGACATGGGACTGAGGTGGCTGGAATCATTTCTGGAGATGGTAACTTTTCGGGTATAGTGCCCAAAGCAAAATTGTTTTCATACAAGGTTTCATCAACTGGCGAGGCAGTCTCATCAGATTACATAGTCAAAGCATTGGAACAAGCAGCACAAGACGAGGTCAATGTAATTAACATATCTCTTGGAATAAACAAAACAAATGATGAGATTGACAATGCAATTGATGCAACTGTAAAAAAAGGAGTTGTCGTAGTGGTAGCCGCAGGAAATAGCGGCCCACAACAAGATACAATTGGCAGTCCCGGAAAAGACGCTGATGCAATTACTGTTGGTGCAACATATAACAACTTGACATCTAGCCTGGTGGCAACTTTTGAGGTTGGCAAAAAACAATATCAAGTTCTTCCAATGGTTGGAGTCAGTAATTTACCAGGACCAATACAAAGCAAGATAGTGTATGGAGGATACGGAAGGGTTGAAGATCTACAAAACTTAGATGTCAAAAACTCTATACTTATTGAAGAAAGAGGCAGTGATGTCAAGGGACAAAAAGTCTACTTTGCAGAAAAAGAAAAAAATGCAGCAGATTTTGGCGCAAAGGCCCTTGTTGTTTTTAACAATGAAAGCGGAATATTTTTCGGTGAACTAATAGAACCAAATAAGACTGCAGGCTATACTCCAAGAATACCCGTCATCTCAATGTCAGGTGAAGATGGATTAAAACTCAAGTCTATGCTTACTGCCAATACAACTGGAATTATCGATATGTTTTATCACCCAGATTATTTGGCATCTTTTAGTTCCGAGGGTCCAGTATCGCCTTTCTACATAAAACCAGATCTTGTAGCTCCTGGAGTCTTTGTAAATTCTACAACTCTTGGAGGAAAATACAACATTACAAGTGGTACAAGTTTTGCGGCACCACATGTAGCAGGTGCCGCCGCAATTATTTTACAAAAATATCCGAGCTTGTCTCCTACAGATGTAGCGTCACTGCTTGTCACAACAACAGATCCAGTTACTGATGCATATGGTCATCTCTTTCCCATCTCTGCGGCAGGAAGTGGCAGGCTAAACATTACTAGGGCGCTAGAATCAAACATCATATTTACGCCACACAGTTTGATTTTCAATCTCTCTTTTGACAGCCAGTCTCAGACAAGGTCAATTTATCTCAGAACTTTGGATGGCTCACAAGTACCGCAACTGAAGGCAAGCTTTTCATCAAATGAATCAAGCCTAAGTTTTGGATATACACAATCCAATGACATCATAAACGTAAAAATTTCTGACAGTACCAAAAAGGAAGGAAGCTATGACGGATTTCTCACTCTAAGTGATTCCAAAACAATCTATCGCATACCCATTGTAATTCATGTAACTCGTGGAACTCTGCTGGTGGACCAAAAAAATGGCACGCTCTACTTTTCACTTGATTATCCAGACAACTGGTCCTATGCAAAAATCTCTCTGATAGATTCAGGCAGCGGCAAAGTCACAACCACGTCAATTACTCCATCTCAAACAGGTTTTCTTCCTGCATATGAAAAGGGCCAGTACTGGATCTTAGCCCAGATAACAAGCTCAAACAAGACAGATGAGGCATACCAGACTGTTCTTGTCAATGAAACTGCCCAGAGAAGCATATTTGACTTTCAAGATATTGGAATTCCTCAAAAACAATTTGTAATAATATTAGGAATAATCGTAATGATATCTATAGTGGGTCTTGTAGCTAGACGCAAAAAGAACTAGATCTTAGGTCCTGCACCAATTATTTCGGGTGAGACGTTTCCAAACTTCCTAAAGTTTTCTACAAACATTTGGGCAAGTTTCTTTGCAGAATTGTCGTATGCATCTTTTTCAGACCAGGTATTGCGTGGATTCAACACTTCAGACGGTACTCCTGGGCATTCAGTTGGAACCTCGAGGTTGAATATGTCGTCATGTCTGTATTTTACTGCATCAAGTTCACCTGTTAGTGCTGCAGTGACCATTCTCCTTGTGTGGTTTATGTTCATCCTTTTTCCGATTCCATATGGACCTCCTGACCATCCAGTGTTAACAAGATAGACTGTCGTATTGTGTTTGGTTATCTTTTCTCCGAGAAGTTTTGCGTATACAGATGCATGC
>DATFDB010000161.1:0-2586 GCA_035252445.1 Nitrosotalea sp.
TGTCTTACTTCCTCTACTGTTGTATAGTATTCTACTTTCAATTGAGGTAATCCGTGCCATCCTACTCTAGCTCGGATTGAACTTCTTGCTCCCTTCTCCTAATTGCTTCGTAAAATGGAATAACCTGATGAATTGTTTCAACTGATGTTAACATCATTGCTCTGCAACAATATCTTTTCAGTCCAAAAGAATTTAGAACTTTGGCAGGGTCTTCTCCGCTTTTTACACGATTCTGATATTCCTTGAATTTATCTGCGATTAAATTTCCACAAGTAAAACACCTGACAGGAATTAGCACGTTTCAAAAAGTAATCAAGGCTTATAAAAACCATACATGGGTATTGCAAATGCGGGAGTCGCCCAGCCTGGTCAAAGGCGCTAGCTTGAGGGGCTAGTATCTTAGGATTTCGAGGGTTCAAATCCCTTCTCCCGCATCTGATGCTTGTCTTAACTCATTTCGTTCTGATGAAATCTATACTGCTTTGTTATGAAAAATAAATCAAATTTGGTAAAGCCCTTATTTGACTTGGATTTCTGAAAATGTATGGAGATCACAGTAAAACAAATGATGCAAATTGAAGAGAATGGTCACCAAATGGGATTTCCAAGAAAACTCATGATGGAAAATGCAGGCGCAATAACTGCTAAACACCTACTTGAAAAATATCCTGACTTGAACGAAAAAAAAATAACTGTATTTGCAGGACTAGGAAATAATGGCGGAGATGCATTTGTGATTGCAAGACACCTTGCAGGTTTTGGATGCAGGCCCACTGTCATTTTACTTGGAAGCCCCTCAAAAATAAAAACAGAAGAATCGGTCTCTAACTGGAAGCTTTTGGAAAAAATGAATTCCGTAAATCTTGTTATTACTTCTGATCCTAGTCAGATTGTTCTCGATGCTGACATTATAGTTGACGGCATCTTGGGAACTGGGGTTTCAGGTAAAATAAGAGAACCCTATTCTACCGCAATAGATCTGATAAACAAATACCACTGTTTCAAGATTGCAGTGGACATACCATCTGGGCTTGATCCTGATTCGGGTGTTGTGATAGACAAATGTGTAAAAGCAGATGTAACTGTTACATATCATAAGATGAAGATTGGAATGCCAAAAAGAATGGAAATGTGTGGAGAGATACTGGTTGAAAAAATAGGAATTCCTCCAGAAGCAGAGGTAGGAGTATTATGAAGGTCCATCAGCTCGAAGTAGGAAATATGCAAAACTTTACTTACATACTTGAGGACGAACAAACGAACGAAGCTGTAATACTTGATCCCTCCTGGGATCTGGATCTCGTGTTGGATACAGTTGACAAAAATGGCCTGAAAATAAAATACATCATAAACACTCACCATCATTTTGATCATACTATAGGTAACGATGCCATAGCCAAGAAGACTGGAGCAAAGATCTTGCAACACAAAGCCTCGACTCTGAAAAATGATGCTATTGTATCTGATGGAGATAAAATCAGATTCGGAAATTCGGAAATAGTTGTTTTTCACACGCCAGGGCACTCTAAGGATAGTATGTGCCTTGTTGGCGATGGCAAAGTTTTCTCAGGTGATACATTATTTGTAGGAAATTGTGGAAGAATAGATCTTCCGGGAGGCAGCGCAAAAGAGCTCTACCATAGCTTGTTTGACATTGTTTCTAAGATGGATGACAACCTGATTCTTTATCCAGGGCATAATTATGGCAATTCTTCAACTTCTACTATAGGGAAAGAAAAGAAAACCAATTTTGTGCTTCAACCACGTACAGAAAAGGAATTTCTTGAATTTATGAGCAGTGATTAGTTTTTGCAAGACATTGAAATCTTAGGGAACCAAAATGCAGGATTAGATTTCATCAATAAAACAAAACAAAAACGATTTGCTTTTTCCCTAGTGATATCATATACTGCAACTTCTGAAATTCCAGGAATTACAGTTGCTGGAGAACATCCTGACTTGATAAAATATACCGGTCCTGCTGATGCTGAATTCATTCACTACGGACATTGCAAAAGCATATCTGTTATACCTATGACTCCTGACGGAAAACCCACTCCTGCACTTTTGACAAAAACAGCTTTAGAAGCTGCTAGTATACCAAGTATAGTGATTAATGCTGGAAGTAAGATATCACCAAAACTCCCATTCATAGACATGAATCTTGAATATGGAAAAAATATTTCAAATGAATCTGCACTAAGTCAAGACGACATAAGGAAAGCAATAGAATATGGCAGAATAATAGGCAGATTCCTTGGCACATCAACTGATTGCCTCGTAATTGGAGAAAGTATTCCAGGAGGAACCACTACAGCTCTTGGTGTTCTTGAAGGACTTGGCCTAAAAGCATTGGTGAGTAGCAGTATGCCAAATAATCCTGTTTCTCTCAAGACTGATATTGTAAGAAATGCACTGAAGAGAATACAATCAAAGGATCCTCTCGACATTGTTGCAGAGGTTGGCGATCCGATGATACCAACTGTAGCGGGAATACTCAGCACTGCGTCTGAAATCACTAGTGTGTTGTTGGCAGGAGGAACACAAATGGCAGCAGTTCTATGTTTTGCAAAAAGCATAGGATTT
>DATFDB010000162.1:0-2080 GCA_035252445.1 Nitrosotalea sp.
ATGATAGAATTTCTTATTTCATAAAAATCAAGTGCAGGCTCAGAACTCAAGATCCTTCTCATCAAATCAAAGGGATTTGGTCATCAACGCCTGCAGCAGGTAATTTTTCTTGTTCCTAATTGAGTCTTTCAAGAAGCTTGATAAAAGGCGGTTGCGAAATCTAAACAAATGGTTTCAATCGATGCAACCTGCGCGCTTGAAAGTTTCAGGAATTTCATAATACTTAGTACGTGTAATTCGTTTATTCCTGAAAGTTACTTGGAAGATTACGAAGTGTTTCCAGAGCGTGAAACATCGCCTGGCCTAATCTATGTGGAAGCAGCAGACAAGGTGACTCTCAAGAAAATTCGTGACATGACTTTTGTAAATGCAAAAGAAGTCCTAGGCATAATTTATTCATCTAAAAGCGGCAACACAAATCTAAAGTGGAGACAGGTCAGACGCTCAATGGGAAAGGTAGTTGGCGAGGCATCAACCAATACGCTGGTAAATTTGACTGAGGCAGGCGTATTGACACAGGAATGGGTTCAAAACTATCTGCGAAAAAAGGCAGAAGAGAAACATGCCGAGCCTGACGAGCTAACAAACTAGGCTACTTCTTTTTTATTATTGTGAATTCTTATAGAATGCGAATTGATTACAAAGAAAATAGATGACAACACAGTAGCTCTGATACCTGAAGAGTCAGATGACCTTTTCACACTGCGTAGAGTCATGCAAAGAGGAGATAAAGTGATAGGAGATACTACTCGCGTCATAAAGCAAGATAAAGATTTTTCAAGACCAGATAGAGGCGAGAGGATCAAAATTCGTATTGCGCTTGATGTTGAAAAGATCTCAGTTGACGATGTCGTTGACAGGTTAAAGGTCCAAGGAATAATAGCAGAATCAGACAACGAATCTGTTACTAAAGGTTCACATCATTCTATGACTTTGAAAATTGGTGAGCCTATAACACTTATCAAGAAAAACTGGAGCGATATTGAAAAAAAATTAATTTTTGGAAAGAAGGATACAGGAAGCTTTTTGCTTGTTGCAATAGATACTAGCGATTGCGGAATAGGCAGGCTTACCGGAACACACCTTAAGCTAATGCCCAATCTCTACTCTGGTGCAAGTGGTAAACGATACAAATCAAAGTTTAATGTGGAAGATTTTTTCAAAGATGTTCAAGGCGCAATATCATCCGCAATAAGAGAAAAAGACGAGATCATAATATTTGGACCTGGTGAAACAAAAAGAAGATTAGGGAATTTTCTTTCTGATTCTCCTTCTGCCAAAGGCCATAGCATACGTGCAATTGATGGTATAGATTCAAGCGGAGAAGATGGCATATACACATTTATCAAATCTGAAACTATGAGGCAGGCCTTGGCAAAAAGTAAGATTGCAAAAGTATCTGCTATTTTAGATGAGATAATGCTCATGGTAAACAAAAAAATTAACAAATTTAGTATGGGTTTCGAGGAAACAGCCAGAGCAAATGAGGCAGGGGCTGTACAATCTCTAGTGTTTTCGGATAAAATTTTTGAAAATCAGGACGAAGATAAAGTCATTACTTTTCTAAACCATGCCGAAGGAAAAGGTGTAGAAGTATACGCAGTTGATTCAACTACAGACGTAGGCCTTAGAATTTCATCCCTTGGAGGAATTGTTTCCCTTCTTAGATTTGCTCTTACTGGTTGAGTCAGCAAGCCAACTCTGATACGACATATTTATTGAATCCATTTTTAGTTCCGCAATTTCTGGTACTTGATATGGATGTGTTTTTTCAATCTCTTCTTTGAGCATCTTTTTCGTCTTTTCTGTAGTTTTAAAAAGTGCCAAAAACTCTCCAGTATTCTCTGTTTTTCCTTTCCAAGCATATACAGAGTTGATTTTTGTATAGTTGACGCATGCAGCCAATCGTTTACGAACTACAATGTTTGCAATTTTGTCTACAGATTTTTTGTTAGGGTATGTTGAGATTATCACGATTCCCATAGTAACTGATAAATTGCCTCACTAAAAAAGAATATCAATTAATTTGGCATTTGAATTTTTGCAGCATAATTCCATAGTCTATGTGTTAATTGTATGG
>DATFDB010000163.1:0-6810 GCA_035252445.1 Nitrosotalea sp.
GCCTTTAGTTTTAGTGGAGACGGACTGCTCATTAGTGTTGTTGATTTTATGACACTATTAAATATTGAGAATTTTTTTCAAAAGTTACTGACCAAATTCTTTTCGTACATTTTCAAGAAATTTTGCATGGATTCGAATTCTTTCAAGGCTTTGGGCAAGTTTCATTTCAGTTCCAGGAACATTATGTTTTGTAAAGAATTGTCGAATCTCTTTTTCTTTTTTCACGTCAGACATGACAGATACGCTTCCAATAATTCTATTTAGTAAGGGATTACCCACACCGAATTTTTTAACTAAACCTCTCCAGTTCTTTCTAATCCAAGGCCATACCAAATCTTTCCCATATGGATTTGCAATCATTCTTGCAATCGGTACAAATAGACTCTGTGTTCTGACATCTTTTGATAGTGTAAAGGCTAGTGTTTTTGTGAGTAATTGTTTTTCTTTAAAGTTTGAAAGCGCTCCAAGAAATCTTACTTTTTCTTCTTGTGTTTCTGCTTTACGATACATGCTGACCAGCTGTTGATATGTTTTCAAATTTCCATTCCATGCAACAGTTGAATACACTGGGCTTCTCAGATCAGGATTCAGTGATTTGGTTTTTAACAAATGTGAAAATCTTAACTGAGATTCATCGTAGATTTCTTTGTCGTCAAGTTTTCCAAGTGAATTTATCAATGCACTACGCAATAGTGCATACGTAGATTTTTCACCCTTGGCAGGATCCCATCCAAGTCTTTGAAATATCATGCTCATGAAATGATGATTAAATTCCTTTATCTCATCCCAGAATTTTTCACCTGAAAGTGCAACATACAAAAAGTTCAGAAATCCAACAATGTCAGACAGTACGACATAGTCGTCTTCCTCTTCATAATGTCTAACAAAGTCCAGATAGTGCTTGAGAGGATACTGATTGGATAGCACTAATGCAGTGAGATCATGATGTATGCTCCAGCGATCAAGATTTGATATCTTTTTTTCCTCAACAAGCCTTCCTAGTTTTTCGAGAGAAGCTTCATCATATTTCACTCGGTAGAATCCCTTTTGTCCATCATTTACCTTGAACCATCTCCCATCATATGGAATAGCGATAGAGTTTTCAGTCATCATCTTTTTGACAACACCGCCTTCCATTCTTATGGAAATTGGAATCATCCAGTGTCCACGCTGCTGCTTACTATCGCTTTCAAACAAAAATCTTTTTTGTGATAATTTTATTTTCGAGTCTACAGCGTTTGCTTCAATTATAGGATAACCGATTTGTCGTACCCAAGTGTTCATCATCTTTCGCACAGGTTTTCTAGAGGCAGTCCCCAGAGAATTCCAGAGGTCCTCAGTTGTGGCATTTGAATACTCGTGTTTTTTCAGATAACTGTGAAGACCATTTCGAAAAGTTTCTTGCCCGATAAAATCTTCTAACATCATGAGCACACTTCCGCCCTTGTTGTAACTTATCTCATCGAATATCTGACGAACATCTGCTGGACTTTTTACGTCAACGTCAATCGGATGAGATGATTTTAGTGAATCAAGACTAAGGCCGCCTGTCATCTCAGAGATTAGGAATTGGTCCCAAAAGTCCCATCTTGGATAGATCTTGTCTACTGCCTTTGTTGCCATAAAAGTTGCAAAGCTTTCATTGAGCCAAAGATCGTTCCACCACTTCATTGTGACCAAGTTTCCAAACCATTGATGTGCAAGCTCATGCGCTACTACTTCGGCTATATGTTGTAGTGTATCAGTCGAAGATGTCTTTGGGTCGTATAACAAAACTGTCTCTCTAAATGTAATTGCTCCCCAGTTTTCCATTGCACCAGATGCAAAGTCTGGAATTGCTATCATGTCAAGTTTTGGCAACGGATATGGAATCTTGAAATATTTTTGGAAATATGATAAGAATTGTTTTGTGAATACAAGTGCCATCTTGCCTTGTTGCTTCTTTCCTTTAGTAGTAATAATTCTGACAAGTGTCTTTCCTAGCTTGCCTTGCAAGAATTCAAACTCTCCAACTCCAAGATAGAGAAGGTATGTTGACATGATTGGGGTCTGGTCAAATCTATACAGAGTTTTCTTGCCAATTCTCTTCTTTGACGCAACTGGCATGTTTGAGATTGCAGTAAGATGGTTGTCAACTACAAGTGATACGTCAAATGTCGCCTTGGCCTCAGGCTCATCCCAGCATGGAAAAGCACGTCTTGCGTCTGCTGCCTCAAACTGAGTAGTCGCAAGATGTTTTTCTTTGCCCTTGTATTCATATTTGCTTCTGTAAAAACCAACTAGCTTGTCATTTAGCGTTCCTACAAAGTCAATTTCAAGTACCGCTTTGCCAGATATTTTTTCAGGCAGAGTGAGGGCCAGTTCTTCGTTTTTCTCATCAAGCCTTACTTTTGCTTTAAGCCTTTTTTCGTTCCAGACTACGATACATTCATTGATCTCAAGTTCTGCCGAGTGCAAAACAATCTGTTTTGTCGATTTTGATATTTTTATGCGAATTTTCTCTTTACCTCTAAATTTGAACTTGCCAAAGTCGGGTTCAAACTCTAGATCATAATTAATTGGTACAACTGTATTCAACAAAAATCAATCCTAAGAGACAAGTAATATACCTTTAATCTAGCGCAAAACCTGAAAGAGCCAATGTAAAAAGTGTACGCTAAAGAACACTATTGCAATTGATTTTACTATCTTTCCTGATACCATTGCAATAGAGTATTTTATTATGTTGTATTTCTTGGTGCCAGCTATGATTGATACGATATCCCCAATTATTGGAAGCCAGGGAGAAAAGAAAATAATTGTACTCCAACCATACTTGGTCATTATGCTGACGCTTTTGTGCTCATATTTCGGAGTGGACTTACGAAATTTTCCAATCAGTCTTCCATTGTATCCAAGATAATACGCAATGTATCCTCCAATTATAGAACCAATTGTTAAAACTAAAAAGACATCATCCGGATTTGCCCCGCCCAAAAGCAAAGTTGAGGTTGTTATTTCCGTAGGAATTGGAATAAACGAAGAAAACATCCCGTTAAAGAAAAGACCTACAAGACCATATTTTATGAACAAGGCGTCATTAAATATTGCATGTATGGTATCTCCTAACATCGCCTGACCTTCCTCCTAGCTTGCTTTAAATGAATTGCCGTATTTCATGTCGTAATCATAAATTGCGATAGATATTTTTTTGAGAAGTTTTTTCTTTGATTTTTCTGCTTTTGCATCATGACCATAGTCTTTTTGTTCTAAAAGATAATGCAGTCGTTCAAGCTCTATTCTTGACAAGACATGGATGCCACGATTCATTACTGCATCCAAAAGATTTATCCGTTCTAAATCATCGCTTGACATGCGTTACTCACATCTATGTTTAATATTTGTCTTGTAGGACATTCCCATGTTGCTCTACAAGGTCTCTGTCTCATTTCATAGGGACTATATCATAGTAAAGGACGGCTTGATAGAGATAGGCGTAATGGCAAAGCCGCAAAAAGGAGAGGCCAACTCAGAGATCATCAAAAAGATTGCAAAACACTTTCAGGTTTCGCGCTCGGATGTGAGGTTAGTTTCAGGTGAAAAATCAAGAAACAAAATAGTGCAGATCACAAGTCAAACAGGCTAGAACGCGTATAAGATATAACAAGGTAAAAACCGCCCTTTTTTTGTGAAAAAGAACGTAAAGAAGCTTTTAGCTATTAGTTTTATGGGAGTTTTCATACTTTCAACTGTAGCCGTGGTAGGTGCTGGATACTTCAAGGCAGCCCCGCAACAGACACAAGTAACATTGACTAACACACCTGAAGACAATTATCCTCAAGACAAGTGGACAACTTTTTGTCAGAGTGATAATCAGACAGAGTCAACAAAATACATTAAAGAATTCAAGATTCCAACTCTATGTACACAGCCCTTATCCGTTACTACAGATTCATCTGGAAATGTTTGGTTTACAGAAACTAACACTGGCAAGATAGCAAAGTTCGATCCTACTACAGATTCATTTCACGAGTACGATAACCCATTATGGCAAAAGGGAGAAAAATCAATGACATGGGGAATATACAATTCTCCAGATGGAAATATTTGGTTTAGCGATTCACAACATAACCTTATATGGAAATTTAACAAGCAGACAGGCAACTACTCTAGTTTTGTATTTCCAAAGACAAACGGTCAGTCAGATGCATTTCCACAGATACTCAAACCTATTGGCCCTGATCTAGTTACAAATGACTTTACGGGAAGAAAAATTTCCATCTTCAGCATGAACCAAACAGGAAATAACCTAAAGACCATAAACATACTCTCCCCAGGAGCCTACAATTTTACAAGCGACATGTCAACTGATTCTTCTGGAAACATTTGGTATACAGTATGGACATATCAGCTTGGAGGAGAGCTTGTAAAATACAATCCTCAGACTTCACAGTTTTCAAATTATACTCTACCATCAGGCATATTGGCACCAAATGGAATCTCAATTGGACATGATGGAGTCGTATGGGTAACTGATACTGCAAGCAGTATGTTCATCAGCTTCAATCCACAAT
This sequence comes from Nitrosotalea sp., assembly GCA_035252445.1. GTDB lineage: Archaea > Thermoproteota > Nitrososphaeria > Nitrososphaerales > Nitrosopumilaceae > Nitrosotalea. The sequence goes on from DATFDB010000163.1 coordinate 4,554, forward strand.
CTCAACAATTTACCAAGTACATCACGTCAATTCCACAGGCTTCGACATATGGTAACGCTTCAGGATTAATCAAAACCCCCATTACAAGACCATACTGGAATGAGTTTGACGACCAAGGAAGACTTTGGTTCAATGAACAGGTAGCAAATACACTTGCAGTTTTTGACCCAGTAAAAGAATCTCTTGTTGAGTATCTTGTTCCATCAAAAAACCCCAACTGGTCAGACTGTGGCAACCAGACTGGATGCGGAGTAGCTCAAGTGCTTTCGTTTTCAGTTTCACATGACAAGGTGTGGTTCCCTGAATGGGTTGAGAATAATATTGGTGTGCTTGACTCTTCTGTGCCATTAGCAATTTCTCAAAGTGTATCAGCTACAGATGTTACTTTGCACAGAGGACAGAATCAAACTGTTACTGTAACACTGAGTCCAAACGAACAGATCAGTGGCCCAGTTGACATAATGACACAGCAGACTGCCAGCCCACAGGACCTAATAGTTACACCCTCTGACAAGTCCGTCATACTAGACAAGCAAAAAACCATATCGGTAAACCTGCAAGCAGATAATTTTGCACTTTCAGGAACTTACAAAGTTCTAGTGAGCGCAAGATATCAAGATCTTACAGTATCTCAGTTCATCACAGTTACTATAAAGTAAGAAGTGGTTCCCAAACTAGACAGCACAGTTGGAATTTCGGTTTATTGCACCAAGTCGCAAGGAGTGGGTGGAAAGATACGTACAGCTCAAGACCAGTTCTTTGTTTCCGAAGTCTTGCGACAAAAAGCGCTTGACAAGATCTCAGATTCAGGAAAATATGCAGTTTTCAAGTTGAAAAAATCTGGAATTGATACAAATCATGCTCTTTCAGACATATTTGAAAAACAAGGCATCCGGTTAAAAGCACTCGGCCTAAAGGACGCAAACGCAACAACGGAACAATTTGTGTGCGACATGAATGTTTCCAGGGCGTATGGAAACATAACAACAAACCGATATTCCATAGAAAAAATTGGTTTTGTCCAAAAACCACTCACAAAAAAAGACATGGTTGGCAATCACTTTAAGATAAAAATCGAAGGCGCAGACTTTACAAAGATTTCAAGTTTTGATCAACATGACAAGATTCTAAATTTTTACGGATATCAGAGATTTGGAAGCAGAAGAGCAGTTTCTCATCTCATAGGAAAAGCAATAGTACAGAGAAACTTTGACCAAGCTGTAGAGACGCTGCTTTCATTTACTTCAGAATATGATCTTCCTGAGAATAACAAAGTAAGAGAGAGGCTCAAAGACAAAGCCAACTATTCCAAAACTTTTGATGAAGTGCCTCCACAGATGGATATTGAACGCTTGGTTCTAAGAAGCATGATAGAGAACGATAATGCATCCCAAGCACTACATTCCATTCCCATATCGCTTCGGAGATTTTTTGTTGAAGCATACCAATCATTTATTTTCAATCGTACATTGAGCATGGCATACGAGATGGGGGAAGACCTGCTTCACCCACAAGCAGATGATGTATGCTATGACAAGGATGACAATCTTGGAAGGTATCAAAACGATCCAGAACAAAAACTAACAGTTCCTCTTGTTGGTTATTCTTATTCCAAAAAAAATAGGTTCGAGTATCAGATATCAAAAATACTTCAAGAAGAAGGTATAACCGCAAAGGATTTTTTTGTCAAAGAAATGCAAGAGGTGAGCGGAGAGGGAGGCTTTAGGCAGTCCGTCATGTCATGCAAAGACTTTACAGTAGAGGAACAATATGTCAGCTTTACACTTTCAAGAGGCTCTTATGCTACCATTTTGTTAAGAGAAATAATCAAGCCTGAAGACCCTGTAGCAGCTGGCTTTTAGTTCCATCTGTTTTGGCAAACTGAAAGCCTTCTAGTAAATTTTTATTATGATTTTTCTTAAGTTCATTTGTGTTTGACAAGTTTTATACTAATGTAACAAAGGCTGCAGAGTTTCCCCCAGGTTTTGACTGGATCAACTCAGACAAGCCCCTCTCACTTGAAATGCTCAAGGGGCATGTAATTGTGCTTGACTTTTGGACTTATTGCTGCATAAACTGCATGCATACTCTACCTGTCCTTTCTCAGCTTGAAAAAAAATACAAAGACAGGCCAGTTGTTTTCATAGGCGTACATTCTGCCAAATTTTTCAATGAGCAAGATAAAAAGAACATAGAACAAGCAGTTATGCGATACGAGATCTCGCATCCGGTTTTAGTAGACAGACAGATGGCAGTA
>DATFDB010000164.1:0-4463 GCA_035252445.1 Nitrosotalea sp.
CAGATCTCAAGCTTGAAGCTTGATGGCTATAACGTAATTGAGGATCTACCATTAGAATTTGACTCTGTGCAAACAAATTCTCACGAGCCTACTGATGTTTCTAGGATTGATGATATACTGGGTTCAAACAAAGTGATTCAACAGTATAACTACACCGGGGATGGCATTAAGATAGGTATAGTTGATACTGGAACAGATTTTTCAAATCCTGATGTACAAAATTCTCTTGCAAGAGACAAAAACAACATCCCAATCATGATTGATGCAGATGGGCAAGGGCTTGTATTGACAAATGCAACATTTGTAGCACAAATCAGTAGCTATGGAGTAATTCAAAACTACACGCATCCGATTCCAAAAAATATAACTTCGTCTGTATATGTAACTTCAAAGGGAGTTTTTCTTAATCTAAATAGAGATGGGCAAGGAACTACTGTTCAAGTATACAATTCACAATATCCAAAAGGTGGTACCCCTGTCATAAATGGAACAGTGTCAGATGATTACAAAATAGGAAAAGACACGAGACATTTCATCAGGTCAAAAAGCGGAATGTATCACTTTGGTATGATATATGAAAGTGTATCGCAAGGTAAACTTTCCCTATTGCAACTAGTTCCAGTTCTTGTAGTTGATACAAAGGTTGCAGGAGTTTATGATACTATAATACCTGATATGTCTGATTCGTATAAAGATTTTATAAGAATCACTAGTCCAATTCCTCCCAAATATGATTTTGATTTTACAACCCAAACTCCTATCACGTTGGGTAACGGAAAAGAACTTCTCGTGTATGACAAAAACAAAGATGGTAATCCTGTATATAGTGCAGGAACAGTTGGTGCACGCGTTCTTGATTTGTATGGTGTAATTGCACATCCAGCTAAGATTGATAAAAAAATTGGGGCGGTAAACGGTACATTGCTTCCGCCCTTTGATCCACATGGAAATTTTTTTGGTGTAATGTATGATTACGAAGGACACGGAACTGCTACTGCAGCTTCAATAACATCTCAAGGAAAACAACAATACGACGTATATGGAAACTCTACTAAATACATAATACGTGGCATTGCTCCAGGCTCTAAAATAGTTCCAATAAAGGCATTATGGCTTGGAGATGCGATATACGGGTGGTTATGGGCTGCAGGATTTGATCAAGACCAAAACTATTGGAAATATTCAGGCTCTCCCAGAGTTGATATCTTATCTAACAGTTGGGGAATTTCCACTTTTCCTGCACTTGAATCAGTACCAGGTCTTGATGTGGGCTCTCTTTTACTTAGTGCACTCAATGTTCCGGGCTCATTAGATCCAAAATATCCTGGTGTACTCACAGTAAGCAGCTCAGGTAATGCTGGACCCGGATATGGTACAATCGGAAGTCCTGACGCTGCACCATTTGGTCTTACTGTGGGAGCAGCAACTGATAATGTCTTTGTGGGATACGGTCCGTTTAAACAACAACCGAGATTTGGTAATAGTACCTCTTACTTTGGTGATGTATCAGGATTTTCAAGTAAAGGTCCATCCTTGATAGGAGATCCAAAGCCAGACATAATGGCGGTGGGTGAATATGGATTTACACCAACTTCTGTTACAAAATACGATAAAAACTCAACAGGCCCATTTTCACTCTTTGGGGGCACAAGCCTTGCTGCCCCCTTAACAGCTGGCGCAGCTTCAATCGTAATGCAGGCATTACATGAAAAAGGAGTTCCATACAATCCATTTACAATAAAAAACATCCTGATGTCAACTGCAGGTGATTTGGGAAACGATCCTTTTGCTCAAGGTTCTGGATTAGTTAATGTGACAAGCGCGATTGACTATGTATTGGGAAATGAAAACTCCTTTGCAGTTTACAACAATGCAACATATTCTAACGTAAAGAAAGTCTTGGACCCTTCAATTATCTTGATGAATTCTTCATCATTTGGATTAACGACATTTCATCTAGGGAATGGTTCTCTTCCAGAGACTCCTTGGTTTGCTGGAAGGTTGTATCCGGGAGACAGGACTACTGCATCCTTTACTATTGAAAACCCGACTGACAATAACATCGCAGTAGAAGTAGAACCGCAAAAACTTGATCTGATGAAGGTTTCTCAATATAATGGGACAACACAGCCTCGTCTCCACGACTCTTCAATTAAAAAACAAGGAGTATACAGGCCTGATTATGTACCGCTTACTCAAATAGAAAACCACACTAACCTTATATCATTTTTCCAAAAAACAAATCCTATACCAAATGATGCATCTCTGATGGTACTAGATTTAACGTTCCCATTTTCAGAATTCATGAATTCCTCTGCAAAAACATACGCTGATGATATGAAAATATCATCACTTTATCTGTATGATTGGAATAACAGGCATGATGCTACACCGGTCTATGTGGATCTCTCACTTGTAAATAGAGGCGGATCTTGGGGAACTGTCCAGGAAGTAAGAGTTTCTGATCCAAGCTCAAAATTTGAACATGTGCCTCTAGTGGGGGTATATCCAGTTCCAACTAGATTTTCGTATTGGTCGGGAGACACCAAGAAAAATTCCACTTCGATCAATTATACTCTTACTGCAAGCTATTTCGAAAAAATCAAATGGGATGAAATTTGGCTTGATTCAAACGACATACAAATAAAACCACACAGCAAAACTACAATAACTGCAACACTTGTCATACCATCTGACAAAAAACCAGGCAACTACCAAGGATTCATTTCATTTGCAGATAATTTTCATAAAGTAAACGTACCGGTATCATATGTAGTCTTAAAAAAATTACAACCAAAAGATTTGCCAACAGTAATACAAGGATCACAAGGAAACAGCCTTTTTGGAAACGGATATGTCGGTGGAGGCTTTGACATGTCTAATAGATATAATGCTGGTGACTGGAGGGAATATTCCTTTGACATCGCTGATAAAACGATAAACTCTGCAACGACAATTATTTCTTGGAAAGATGTTAATACCAATTTGTCCGTCTTTGTAATTGATCCTCAAGGAAGGATAATTCAAACAAATGTTCCAGCTGGAATATTGGGACAATTCCAGGGATGGCCAAGTGGTGACTGGTTAGGACCAAGTACGCCGTTTGGCGAAGGCGGAGGATTTTATCCTGTAAAAAATAAAGACGATACATCAACTGAAGTTTATGCCCCAATTAATCAAACTGGTGTATATTCCGTACTAATTCATACTACGTTATTTGGAGGTCAATCTATAGCAGAACCTATAACAGTAACAACAAAATTCTCAACAATTCTGCCAGATGAAATACCTCCACAAATAAACCTGAAAATACCACAGTTCATCAATAATACATATAACATAACTCCTACAATAATTGGAACTGACATACAAGATCAGAAATATTCCATAGATTCTTCAGGGTTGAAAGAATTCAATGAAACCGCCTTTCAAAATTCTGTTGGAAACCTCTCAGAAGGATTCCATGATATGAGAGTCATTGTATCTGATACAGTAGGTCATACAGTTTCAAAGGACTTTAAATTTATAGTAGATAATACTCCACCCTCAATCGTTTTCAAATCTCCAATAAATGGATCTGCTGTTTCAGGAATAGTCGATGTTAACTTGAATGTAAACGAAAATAATTTGTTAGAAAAAAATTGGCTTACAGTAAAGCTTCCAGGTAAGACAGTCTTTGATAATGCAACATTCCAGTATGATACTAGAACGTTACAAAAGGGTCAGTACTACATTGAGGCCATAGCTAAAGATAAAGCAGGAAATACTGCAGACAAAAAAATTATGATTAATGTAGATAACTCCATTTCAGGTTATAGTTCTATTCAAAATATGAGCGATCAGAATTTTATAACTTTAATTGAAATATTGGTTGGAATTGCAATCGCATCTTTGATATCTGTCATTACTTTTAAAAAATTTAGATTTTTAGGAAGAACTTAGATAAGGTTTATATGCAATTTTTCAACCACGAAGCTTTGGATGTCTGAGCAAGATACTAGGGGTACAGTGACTAGGCGAGACTTTCTTAAACTCCTAGGTGCTGCAGGCGTTGCAACTACCTTTGCACCTTTTGTTCCGTGGGGACAATTCATGCCAAACCCATCAAACATAGTGCCTGCCAAAGTTCAGGTAATATTGCCAGACGGAACAGTGGCAAACGTTAAGACCTTTCCAGTAAATAGTTCTGAAGTCATAACATATCCATCTTCTGGAGATCCGGTTCTTGATCAGGAGGCATTTAAAAAATGGCAGTTTATCAGATTACCTTCAGAATTGGGTGGAGATGCGCAGGATGTCAGTGCTTTTCGTGTTTACAGTATGGTGTGTTTACATTTATGGTGTTTATGGAAATACTGGCCTCAGGATGGCAGAAAAAGAGGGGAATGCCCCTGTCATGGCAGTATGTACAATCCATTAACTGGAAAAGCATTTGCAGGTCCTGCATCACTTCAAGCTCCGCC
>DATFDB010000165.1:0-6867 GCA_035252445.1 Nitrosotalea sp.
TTCTTTGACAAAATCCACAGTAAAATTTACTGAATCAGATTTATTTTAACTGTCTCATCGTTACTGTATGCCGGAAATTTGGCTTAGTTATGGCCCAACCGAAGTTGTATTGGATATAAAGGCTGAAAACCTTGAAAGGCAGATAGGCTCAGAAGGGAAAAATTTGAGCGATTCTGAAATCGCCTCAAAATTACAATCCATAGATCTTACAAAACCTACCGAGCTAGTCGTTTTGGATTCTACAAAATCTGTTAAAAAAGTGATTTTGTCTTTATTAGAAGTTTGCAACCAAAAATCACTTCCCAAACCAAAAATTCTTGTAGATAAATCAAATCTACATCTTACCAAAAACATGTTCTCTGATCCTTCCATATCAATTTCTGAATTTGATGATTCTCAACTAACAAATACAAATCTCATGTTTGTAGGCGAAACAGAATTTGATGGATTATTTGGATACGATACAGTATCCACCAAATTATTGAGAAGATTTGGGAAAGAGCGAATGCTAGAAGCATATGAAAAGAAAAATGGAAATTTGCCACATCCTGGAGAAGATGTACTGCCTATCGAAATAGCAAAAAAATTCACAGATGGATTTGAAATATCGGCAATAGAAATAGTTGGAAATTCATCAGGAGTGGTTGATATATCTGCTGGCCATCCATCTTCTACCATGTCCCTCTCAAAATCTCTATCCTCAATGGCAATAACTGAAGTAGGTAAACACAGAATATTGTTTATCAGCACTGGGCAAGAAATCAGCAATGAAACACTAAGCAAATCGCTCTCTGCTCTATGGAATTGTGCGGGATCTGTAAAAGAAGAAGGGCTTGCAATACTTTTGTCAGAATGTAAAAATGGTCTTGGATCAGAGTCTATCGTTCAATATGTAGATGGTAGGATGAGTCTGGATAGATTGAAAAATCCAGCTAAATATGTAGACGGCATGGAAAATCTTCTTTTTCTAACTGAGCTCCAAAAACAATTCAAAATTGGGATTGTTTCAGTACTACCACATCATTATACCCAAGATAAACTTGGATTGATTCCTTTTGGTGGAATCAAGGAATCCATGGAATATGTTTTAAAAACATATGGTGAGAGACAAAAGGCAGTTATAGTATCAGACGGCTCACATGTTCTACTCAGGTAAATATCGAAAATGGAAGCGGAGCACAAAGAAAAGCTAGAATCATAACAAGCACGAATAACTTTTTTCTTGTAGGTGAGAGTGGTGATATCTCATCAAGAAGTTTTATGTTTGGACTTCTCATGCTGAATACCAAAACAAAAAGTGCCATGATGAAATATCCTGTAGCAGCAAGTATTCCTATACTTACATAAGTGAGAATCTTGTGCCATTTTATTCCCAATGTTGCCCGTGCTATGTGTCCTCCATCAAGCTGCCACGCGGGAAGCAGATTCAAAAATGTAATGAGGAATCCAAACCATGCAGCTAGCAAAACTGGTGACATTACAAGTTCTTTTCCCGGAATATGTTTTCCCATCAGAGAAATCGTAGAATCCATGAGAATGCTTGAATGTATCTCGACAAGTCCTTGATTTGTAGTAAGATCTTGAGCTACTGAACTTGGTATCAACGGAGATAAGTAAGCTCCATAAGATGAAACAACTATGGCTACAGCAAGGCCAGCAATGGGTCCTGATATTCCGACATCAAATAACATATTCTTGTTTACTATGAGGCCTCGTGACATGATTAGTGCACCAAATGTTGGAATGAATCCTATTATTGGAATTCCTGGAATAAAATATGGCCAGCTCACTCTAAGCTTATGCTTTTTTGATGCAATGATGTGGCCTAACTCATGAATTCCTAGAATTCCCATTAAAGATATTGTATAAAAAATTGCAACAACTATGGGATCGCCTATCTTCGTAATGGAATTTGTTGCTATTGCTCTATAGTAGCCGTCTACCATGACAGTTACAATTGTTCCAGCAAATAACGCTCGGGGAATCCATGCTCTTCTGGCAGGAGTAGGTTGAAATCTCGATACAATGATAAATGTACCACTTGAATTCTTCTCTAACCTTGCAATGAGATTTCTCTGTTCCATTTTTTGTGCAAGATCCTGAAATTTCTCTGTCAGTCCTATTCCATCTATCTCAATTTCTAGAGATTTGGTGTTCTGGCTTATGCCTTTTACAGGGAAAAAAGTTGAAACAATGTATACGGCTTCATCTGCAGTAGGTGTACTCAAACAATATTTCTAGAGTCTGATTACATTAATTCTTTTATTTGCTTAAAGTTAAATAATTAATAATTCCAGTATTCTCGGAATGCAAGTGGCTCTAAGAGAGGTTGGTAACTGTATAATCCGAAGGTGTGATCCTTCTGATATAATCCCTGTAATGGAAATTAACCTGAAAACCCTACCTGAACACTATTCTGATTATTTCTATGAGAGCTTACTTGCTGAGCTACCTGAAGCATTTCTTGTGGCTGAAGTCGAAAACAAATTGGTTGGATATATAATGTGTAAAATAGAATATGGCTTTTCAAACTTCAAAAAACTTGGGTTTGTAAAAAAAGGCCATGTTGTTTCTGTTGCAGTTCTACCAGAATCTAGGCAAAAAGGAATTGGTAGGGCACTAGTTGAAGAATCCATGATGGGAGTAAAATTGAAAAAGTCAGATGAATTGTATCTTGAGGTTCGATGTAGCAATAATGAGGCAATACGATTGTATGAAAAACTAGGTTTTGTGATAAAACAACGACTAAAAGCATACTACAGGGATGGTGAAGATGCTTATCTCATGTCAATCGAGTTCTCTTACTAGATTAAAATAAATAAGTCTGCAAAAGTGTTTAGCGTTATATGACAAAACGACGTAGTGTTGGAATAATGATATTTGTTTTATCTATAGGGGGATTTTTTGTATATGCATACCTGTTGATGTTGTCAGAGTGGAGTCCTATCGTACTTCAGCTCTCTGTGTTGATGGCAGTAGGAGGTATTCTCGGTGTGATATCGTGGATAGGTTATAACATGGCAACATCCAAGCCACCGCCTTCTTCTTTTATAACTGACGACAAAAAGTAATCATTTTGACAGTGCTGCATCAACAACGGCTTGGTAAAATCTAGGGCCTACAGGTCTGACAATTTTAGAGCCGAGAACTTTAGCATTGACCTCAACAACTGACATGAAATGATTAGTAGCTTCAGTTGAAACTTGATTTTTCTTATCTGCGTGTACATGGCAATAATAATGCAGAATTCCTTTTGGTTTCAATGCTTTTATGGCAGAATGTAGAAACTCATCTGATCTTTCTGGAAGCAACATCAAAACTCTATCTCCAACACCATCTAGTTTTTTTTCTATGACGTCAGCTGCATCTCCTTCTATTGATTCAACTGTTCCTTTTAGTTTGTTGAGGGTAATGTTTTCGGAACAAAGTCTTGCAGCATGTGGGTTTATGTCTATGTTGTAAACATGGCATTTTTTCTTTTTTGCAGCTACGATAGAAAACATTCCAACTCCGCCAAACATATTGATAATTATCTCTCCCTCGTTAATTATCTCAGATATGCGAAGGCGTTCGGTTGCAAGCCTTGGCGAAAAGAACGTCTTTTCTACGTCTACTTTAAACCTACAGCCATGTTCTTTGTATTCTGTTTCTGTGCTATCCTCACCCGCAAGTAGTTCTAGTTGACGAATGCGATAGTCTCCTTCCACTGGAGATGATTGATAAAAAACTGATTTTGCAGTCTTGACTTTTTCCAAAAGGACTTGCCCAATTAGTTTTCTTTTAGAAACTAGGGAATCTGGAATTCTTAGTATTATCTTACTTCCTATCTGATCAAAAGCTCCGTACATTTCTTCAGTTTCCGCTGGTGTCAATATGCTTGCCATTGCTTGTTTTAGCATTTTTGTCAATTTCTGTAATAGAAATGTCCTGTTTGTTTTTGTTCCCTGTCTAATCTGCTTTCTGACTTGTTTACTCGTGGACGCATGCTAGTTTCATCTCTTCTATAGGTTATGTCAAGTGATCTCAAAAATTGATTCATCCCATCAGCTTTTGACATGGGTGCAGTCGCATGTCCTTCCCTGCCAGGGTTTCCATGGAATATCACAAGCGAATCTGAAATCAAGTCCATCAACTGAATATCATGATCTATTATTATTGCTGATTTTCCGTAAGAGCGAACAAATCTTTGAATTAATTTTGCTATGGCAATTCGGTCTTCTACATCAAGAAATGCAGAAGGTTCATCGAGTGCATAAAGATCCACTTTTTGTAATAAGCATGTAGCAATCGCTACTTTTTGAAGCTCACCACCTGATAGATTTTTGACTGACTTGTTGTAGAGTTTTTTTATTTTCATGGGTTGAACAATCAAATCCTCTTCCGTGGTGCCATCTATTCCACCATTGTTTGCTTTTTCTAATAATGAGACAACATCAACGTCGTAATCATTCGAAAGATATTGAGGCTTGTAGGCTATCTTGATTTTAGTATCAAGATCTCCCGAATCTGGTTTTTCAACACCAGCAATCATCTTCATCATAGTTGTCTTTCCTAATGCATTGGCACCAACTATTCCAAGAACTTCGCTTTTTCGCACTCTACCCGCATCAATTGTCATCGAAAAATTGGCAAATTTCTTTTCTAGAGCAGGATATTCAACTATGTTTTCTGTCATAACAAACTCGTCTGTTGATGTAGATGCATCAAACCTAAATGCAGCATCCCTAAATCTTACATTTTCATTGGGCAAATAGCCGTCTAAAAATACGTTTATTCCAACTTTTGTTGAAAGAACATTTGCGACAATACCATACGCCGCAGGCTCTCCATATACGATTTCAATAAAATCACTTAGATAATCAAGTAAGGTAAGATCGTGTTCAACTACCATTACGCTTTTTCCTATTTTTGCAAGATTTTGAATAACACGTGCTACTCCCATTCTCTGAAAAACATCATTGTAAGAAGAAGGCTCATCAAAAAAGTAGAAATCTGATTCTCTTGACGCTGCAACTGCCACCGCAATTCTCTGAAGCTCTCCACCACTCAATTCTGGAAGTCTAGTGTCAAGCGCATTTTGTAATCCGAGGTCCTGTACTAGTTCGGAAATCTTATTTCGTTCATCGTATTTCTCAAGAAGTTCTTTTGCAGTACCATCAAAAGCCTTTGCAAGATTATAGACTTGCTGTGGTTTTATTGATGCTTTCAGATCTTTATTTGCAATTTTTTCAAAATGCACTTTTAATTCAGTACCATGAAAGTGTTTCAATATATCGTCCCATTCCGGAGGTGCCAAATAATTGCCCAAATTAGGTTTGAGGTTTCCCGATAAAATCCCAACTATGGTACTTTTTCCTATACCGTTTCTTCCAAGTAAACCCATGACCTGGCCTTTCTTCAAGCTAGGAATTCGATATAGCCTAAATGAGTTTATTCCGTATTGGTGAATTTTGTCTGTTTTTAATTCCTCTGCAAGATTTACAATTGTTATTGCATCAAAAGGGCAAACCTTGACACAAATTCCACACCCATTGCAGATGCTTTCATCAATCTGGGCCTTTCCAACCTCTTGATTTAGTATTATGCAGTCTGCCCCGGACTTGTTTACTGGGCAATATTTTATGCATTCAAGTCCGCATTTTTTTGGTTGGCAGACCTCTTTGTCAAGAACTGCCACTCGGTGAGTCATGGCTAACCACATCTTTCTTAATTTATATCTCTATCAAGCAAGATTAATACAGACCATTTAGTGGAAGGTAATCAAGCCGGCCATAGCGTTGGGGTCCGACCCGGTCCCATTCCGAACCCGGAAGTCAAACCCAATGTCGCTGCTGTGTTACTAAGGTGCGAGAGCACTTGGGAAGCAGTAGTGCTGGCGCCTTTTCTATTCTAACGCAACAGAGTTAGGAGAGCCTTTCCACATTGTCTGTATGGCAATGTTTTTGTCCACACCTCGCTTTCGTGCGTCATCAGGAAAATTTTCCACATATTCTGAGACTAGAATTCTTACTTCTTGGTCGATCTTTTCCACTGAAACTATATCGGTGAAGAGGTATGGTATCTGGCTGCAACCAACTATGTATCCATTTACGCTAGGGGTGATGGTAAAAGTTAGTTTAGGCAACTTTCTAGCCCTTGCCATAATTACTCTATAGTACAACAAAGCCTAAAAAGATCTTGTTTGCCTGTTAGATCTGTTGGCTAGCTGTTCTATCTGTGGGGAAAAATTTACTGACGATATACGCTTTCTAAACCACATGATGGAAAAACACGGGTTTAGAAACCCAAACACCAGTGCTCCTGATAGAAACAGCAGGGGATACTAATCTGCTATCATGCTAGTCCTTTCAATGGTATTTTTTGGCTATTTGAGAGAAGAGTTTTTGTTCTCATAAAAAATGCTTTTGTAGTCCTGCAATCATTTCCGTATATTAGAGGAATATCTTTCAGAGGTGTTTTTCTATGCCTTCTTGTCAAGATGCGTAGTAGCAGTGGCAAAACTCCCGCCCTTCCTCCATACGCTACTTTATTTGTAACAAACCAAAACATTCGTGTTGAATCATAATCCTTTGGAAATATTCTTGATTTGATCTCTTTGCCGAGATCCGTATAATGGCCTACAATTAGGATGTTCTTACCTGCAAGAGACTTGACAATGCTGGCAAATTTTGAACAATGATAACAACTATCGTCATAAATCAGTATTGGCAAGAGTTCCTGAATATCCACATATCTAATTGGCTTTGGTTCGAATTAAAATTTTATGAAAATAACTTTTTATTGGCTCCAAATACGATAAACCTCATGAATCTAAGTTCGCAAAATGCTTGTTTAGAAATTCAAATTTTAGAACGGATATGGGCCTAA
>DATFDB010000166.1:0-3079 GCA_035252445.1 Nitrosotalea sp.
GTTGCAGAACAGCTAGACTGGAAGATGCCTGATCAGCTAATCGTACCTGTGGGGAGTGGAGCAATGCTAAATGCCATATGCAAGGGATTTGAGGAGCTTGAAAAATTGTCACTCATAAACAACGTATCAAATATGCACATGATTGCAGCACAACCACAAGGCTGTGCTCCAGTAGTAGATGCCTTTAAGAAAAATAGGGCCGACGTTATACCGATAGAAAACCCAGATACTATTGCAAAGAGTCTCGCAATTGGAGATCCGGGAGATGGACAATACGTGCTAAAACGATTAAAACAATACAATGGTTATGCAGAAGAATCATCAAATCGTGAGATCTTGGATGCTATACTATTACTTGCAAAAACTGAGGGAATTTTTACAGAGCCTGCTGGAGGCGTATCTGTATCAGTTCTCCAAAAGATGGTGGAAGCAGGAAAGATTGACAAAAATGACTCGGTTATATGCTATGTAACAGGAAATGGCCTGAAGACCACCGAAGTAATGATGGAGGTATTATCAAAGCCTCAAACTATGCAGGCAGACGTATCAAAGATTGCAGCTCTGGTGACCTAAATATGGCTAACATCAAATTTACTATCCCTTCAGTTTTAAACAAAGGCGGAGGAGAAAAAAAAGTAGATGTTTCAGCTACGACCCTCAACGAAGCATTCAACAGAATCTCAGAACAGCTAGGCGATGAATTCAAACGTCGAGTCCTAAATCCTGATGGTACACCTCGCTCCCTCATTAACATATACGTAAACGGTAAAAACATGAGATTTTCAGGAGGAATGGAAACATCTCTGAAGGACGGGGATGAAATTTACATACTTCCAGCGGTAGCAGGCGGCTCTGAGCTATCTAGCAAGGAACTTGAACGATATTCTAGACAAGTCATGCTTGAAGAAATTGGTTATGAAGGGCAACTAAAGCTTAGGAACAAAAAAGCATGTGTAGTAGGAGTAGGAGGACTTGGTAATCCAATAGTAAGTAGGCTAGTTGCTATGGGTGTTGGCAAGATAAGGATAGTAGACAGGGATGTTGTGGAATTGTCAAATCTACACAGACAGACCATGTTTGATGAGTCTGATGTTGGACAAGTTAAAGTAGAAGCTGCTGAAAAAAAATTGAAAAAAATGAATTCTGATGTAACAATTGAGGCTTTGCCTGTGTCGGTAAATGATTACACTGCTTTGGATATTGTAGAGGGATGTGACGTAGTAATAGATGCTCTTGATAGCGTAAACGCAAGATATTCTCTCAACAAGGCTTGCGTGAAAAAAAATATTCCATTTGTAACAGGAGCTGCAGTTGGGGTTTCAGGACAGGTGTTTACTATTATACCAAACAAAACAGCTTGTTACCATTGTGTCTTTCCATCGCTTGATGAAAATTCCATGCCAACATGTAGTACAGAAGGAGTTCATCCGTCCATTCTTTCTATTGTGGGAGGAATTGAAGTTGCAGAAGCTGTCAAAGTGTTGATTGATCGACCGCCAACTCTTGCAAACAAATTGCTTTACATAGACTTGGACAATTTAGATTTCAGTACTGCCGAATTCAAAAAAGTTGATGAATGTTCTATCTGTGGAAAAGGCAAGAAAGAAGAATTGCCACAACAAGAATTGATAATTGAAGAACTATGTGGTCGTAATCGAGGCAAAAGAACATTTTCAATTACTCCAACAAAGATGTTTGAGATTGATGTGCCAAAGATTACAAACATAGCATCTACAAAGGGATTCAAGGTTCAAAATCAAGGTGAGCTTGGACTTTCTATCTCAACAAACGATATTTTTGTGAGTTTCTTAAAGAGGGGTTCAGCTGTCATTGTAGGAGAAAAAGATGAAGACTCTGCAATTGCACTCTACAAAAAACTAGTAAATGCCTAAAGATATTTTATAAAGTCTTAATCGCAAGCATTAATTTTAAGAAAGGATCTTCCATTGAATTCAAAACTTTTTTTGCTTTTTCTTTATTTGTTGAATTCTTTTCAAGTATTCCTTTAGCTACTCGTAGAATGTTTCTGGAGTTTGTTTCTCTTCTTACTAGACCTATTTTTACTAGATGTTTTTCAACATAGTTGGGTACTGCATCATAAGATATGGTTGGAATACCCATCAAAGCGGCCTCTGCGGTCATTGTACCACCCGATCCTATGAAAAGATCAGTAACGGAGAGAAGAGACTTGCCGTCTACAACCTTATTCATAATCTTTACCTTACCGCCAAATTTTTTTCTGAATTTATTTATTTCAGATTTGTATCTTGTCAATACTATGACATTGTATTTTTTAGTTTCTTTACTAAATTCATAGATTATCTTATTGCTGATACTAGTTTTTCCAAGAACATAAGCTGCCGCTGATTCCTCTAGCCTAATGACTACTGTCTTTCTCTGTTTACCAACACTGATTGGCTTGATGATTGATTTGTTTTTTACTATGGCAGCAGCATCAATTGCTTTATACTGAATTATGTTATTTTTCGAAATTCCATATCTCACAAATTCCTCTTTTGGTATTATCCACGGAATGAGAAGCTTTTGTACAAATGGTAACGCAAGTCTCATTACTGCTTCTGCATGAGGAGAATCAGAAAAAGCCACATGTTTTATTCCAAGACCAAATGCGACTCTTGCTGCTTCAGGGGAACAAAAGCTAATTACTAGATCAGGAGAAAATTTTGATACAATCTCAGTCAAGCGATCAATTCTATGTGTACTAGCTTTGAGTTTTTCTTCCCTGCCTGAACCACCGTGTTTTCCTACTATTAGGAGCTTAACACGCTTTATCTTGGCAAGATCCACTACCTGACTATAATTCCTTGATGTACACAGTATTTTGTGATTTTTTCCTAGTTTTTGTGCCATTGGACTGAAAAATAGCAGTTGTTTAGGTGTCAGTATGTCAAACCAAATTTTCAAACATTTTGGATAGAATTTGAGGATGGAAAAAGTTTTTCTTAGCCTACACTCTTAGTTCGCATGATTTGGCTGCCACAAAAGTTGTTGTTTACGGACTTAGTACAGAAGGATACATGGTTGCATGCCAAATGGCAATAAAAGGAGCAGATGTCTT
>DATFDB010000167.1:0-9483 GCA_035252445.1 Nitrosotalea sp.
CTATCGTGGGATATCTTTAGCTACGTTCTTTGGATGTGCTCCTGCAATTGACCCGCATAGGCCAAAAAACAGCCTCTGGTACTATCTTTTGAAAAACCAGGTTACTCCAAAGATTCTCTTTGACTTTATCTGTAATCCAATCCAGCATACCGAGGGAGTAGCTTCCTATGCTCCATATGGACTGCGAAAGGTAGAGGCTGCACTTTTGAGAGACGGCTACAAGAGAGAAGATGTCGTAGTTGCCCATCCTGATCACATTGAGAAATTCATTGGCCCTGAAACCCAAGTTGTCGGTACATATGAGATGGATCCTCTTGGAATGGGTCCGGTCACCATGACTTTCACTTATGGTAGAAAACAGATATCGTATGATGAATATTACAACGCATATTTACACAAGAAAATTCTTGAGGCAAAAAAGAAGACTGGCAGCAATGCCAAAGTAATTGTTGGCGCATCTGGAACTTGGCAGTACAACTATGATCCAAAGAAGATCCAAGAATATGGTTTGTATGCTGTATTGGAAGGAGAGCTTGGTGGCATCGCACCAGAAATTGATGGACACGCTGGACTTTTCTTTGACAAACTAATCAATAATGAATTTGATAACATGAATCCATTTGTTAAAAGCGACTTTAAAGTTGAAGTAAAAGAATTTGGAAAAGACGAGTCCAAGTTCCATGGAAGATTCATACACTATTGGGATGAGCCCGAAGTTGACGACATTCCTGACATTGTAGAGCCTAGCATGCACGGAATGGTAGAGGTCATGCGTGGATGTGGAAGAGGTTGCAAGTTTTGTGATGTTACTCTAAGACCACTTAGATACTATCCTCCGGAAAAAGTCAAGCGCGAAATAGAGGTAAACATCAAAAAGGGCGGACAAAAAAATGCTTGGCTGCACAGCGATGACATCTTTGTGTACGGCCTTGACCCAAGAAAGACAAAGAACATGGCACCAAACAGGGAAGCACTAGAGGAACTCTTCACTGCAGTAATGTCGACAGGAATTGTTCACACAAATCCAACTCACGGTACGCTTGCAGGTGCAATAGCTGATGAAAAATTAATTCCAAACATTTCAAAAATAATACGCTCAAGCCCAGAGAACAAGATTGGAATTCAGTGTGGCTTTGAGACTGGAAGCTTGCGATTAATAGGAAAATATGCTGACAGAAAACTTTCCCCGTACAAGCCAGAAGAATGGCACTGGGTTGTAAAAGAGGGTGTAAAGACACTAAACGAGCACCACTGGATACCTGCATTTACATTGATAATGGGACTGGATAACGCAGAGACAGAAGAAGATGCATGGGAGACAATACGCCTCATAAGCGAACTTGAAAAGGAACAGCCAGAGTCAATGTTTACCACAACACCTCTGACTTTTGTCCCAATTGGGCTGCTTGAAAAATCAGAATTTTTCGATATTGGCAACGAGATGACTGCAGCACAACTTGGTGTCATGTACAAGACATGGCAGCACAACTTCAAGTATGGAATTCAGAAATTCATGGACAAGACAGGACACAACAGCCCAATTAAGAGAAAAATGTTTACCGCACTTGCAAAATCCCTTGGAGGAGTTCCACTAAACGCGATGGAAAAATATGCAAGAAAGAAAGGTGCAGAGCACCAGCGTGTCATAGACACTATCAAGGCAAAGTACTGGTAAGGTCTTCAAACCAAATACATAAATTGCATCAATAGCGGAAGTAGTTCGTGCCAACTCACGGTTCGCTTACAAAAGCAGGAAAAGTTAGAGGCCAGACTCCTAAAGTTCCTGCAAGAGAAAGACATGGGGAGATTGGCATTACAAGAAATCGCGACAATTTTAGAAAAAGATTCATCCTAAAACGAGTACCTGGACAGAACAAGCCGGGTCAAAGAAGAAGAAAGTAGTTTTACTTTTTAGTTTCATCCTTTACAAATGTACCATGTTTTGTAGATATGCAATATTTTGCAAATAACAGAATCTTTTTTTAGAGTCAAGAGTTGGAAAACCTCATGTCTGGAGCCGAATCAAATTCCGTAGGATGTTCTAAATTGCTTGATGTAAAGGGATGTCAGGAAATAAAGGCAAGCGAAAAGGGGAAACATTACACTGTAGATGTAGCCCAAGAACCCAGGATACTCTTCGTAGACGCAATAGGAAACGGAA
The DNA here is from genome assembly GCA_035252445.1 of Nitrosotalea sp. GTDB lineage: Archaea > Thermoproteota > Nitrososphaeria > Nitrososphaerales > Nitrosopumilaceae > Nitrosotalea. Next base: position 2,162 of record DATFDB010000167.1, read on the forward strand.
GAGAGATGAAGTTCAAGAGAAACTCTACTGTTACAATAACACCTGAAAAGATTTTGTATAACAGAGAAGATGTGGAAATAAGGCCTGCTAGCAAGACTCTGGAAAAACTGTAACTAAACTACACAAATGTTATAACGCATAATTTGAACCGTCTTGATAGAGTGGATTCCTTTGTGGAACAAAACAAGCTTGCATTTATGACCTGTATAGAAATAGTCATAATGCGAAGAGGAAACAAAAACTATCACTTGGTAATGGCAAAACTTGATTCTCTATACCATTGTAAAATTTTGGATTGTTACGAACACCCTGAGCGTCTGCGGACTGTACTCAAAGATGTATACAAAGAAGACTATGATTCTATTTTGGATGATATTGGATTGGAGCTTGACAAATTGGTTGATGTTGAAAAAGAAATAGAAAAGTTTTTTAAAATTATGAAAAACTAGATGTTTTTTATTTTAATGAACGCAAAATTTACTTGTAATGTTGATAATTCTTTTTATGTCTATTGGCTTGGGAAGAACTGCTGTTGCTTGACACTGTTCCAGTCTTTCATCTACATTGATGGAACCTGTTACCATCACTACTACTGCATCAGGATCATACTCTTTGATTTTTTCCACGCCATAGAATCCATCATATTCCGGCATCCACGCATCTATGAATACGACATCGGGTCGAAGTTTTTGGTACAACTCGGCTGCCTCTTTGCCGTTGGAACCAGTGCCTATGACGTTAAAATTGGCAATCTGGAGCAGTTCTGTAAAAACACCTCTCACGTTTTTGTCATCGTCTACAACTAGTGCTTTTAGATTCATTTGACTTCTATATAGATTACATAATATTAGCTAGAGTTTGTTCGTACAGTACAAACTAGTCATTTATAAAAAATCAGATGTATAGTAAAAATGGAGTTTTGTATTGCCTCCAAAAATATAATATGATGAATCTAAAATAATGATCCAAACTTTGTGAATAACTAACAAATATTGTACTATCTGGCAGACACAGACCAGGCAAACCCAAAAGTGTTAAAATACCAATTCGGGTATAGTGATACCATGAAGAATTGCTCCTGTGTTGATTGTGTATGCACTGATGATTCAAACTGCATACCTTGTACTGATGGAAAGTGTTGTTGTGATACTGAGTTGATAAAATCGCCTTCATTTTTCACCCAAGTCAAAAGATCATATCCTTCTGCTGTTGGAATTATAGTTCTGTGTATCTTGTCATCGCAGATAGGGCAGAGCATCTCCTTTGCACTATTTGGTTATCATGATTTGTTTGGAATAGCCATGTCATATGCTATAGGTTATGGTCTTGCAAGTCTGACTACCTTTTGTAGCATCCTGGGGAGATACAACTCAAAACAAGGACTGAGTGCATGCTGCTCTGCCATAGAGCAAGGAAGTAACATCAGTTTTATTGCAAATCTCAAGAACACTTTTCGATATTGCTGGATTGGGATGAAAATGGTTCCACATTTGTACGAGTTACCAAACGTGAAATATATCATCAAGTCTAGCCTTTACATCTTAGTTACTGCGGAAAGTGCATGTATACTTACAGCAGAAACAGTAAACCTTGCGTTTTTCAGGCATGCCATGTGGTTATCAATGCCATTGGGTTTGTTTGCTGCTGCCCTTGTAGTAACTGTGATTGAAAGCTACAAGATGACTAGGCCAAAAAAAGTAAATTGATTTTCATCTAGAAAATCCGACTAGATTATACTGTACTTTCATGCTGTATGAATGGTTGAATTGTCCTTAAATAACTTGACATGTCATCGAAGGTTATGGAAATCCGATGTGCAGATTGTGGATGTCTTCCTTCTGAATGTAAGAAATCAAAATCTAAGAAGTTTTGTCCTACCTGTTCATTATCAGGTCTCTGTTGTTGTTGCTGAAATATCATCAATCAAATTATGTCCAGACACCGGCAGAAGTTTGTGGTGTAAAGATAGAGAGTGATGACAAGTGGCTAACATTAATCCAAAATGAAAGTAGGGGAGATACTTGACTGTTTACGAATGTCCTTTATGCAGAGTTAGACAAGATCTAGATTATGTCTATGAACCAAGATATTTTTGGTGTGATGATTGTAAGGAAAGAGTAAGAAGGTATTGGAAGCCATACTGGAAGATTCTTAGCTAAAAATCTGTCAATATTGATAAATACCATTTTTTCGCCTCACTCGAATGGCGTAGCTATACGTGATTAATCAAGATCAAGCAAAGGAGATTGCACGTAACTTTCTACAGCAGAGTTATTCTGTAATGAAAGTGGACAAACCAACCTTAAAGGAAGGGGTTTGGTTGGTTGAGGTCATGGTTTCAGCACCAAACACCAAAAAGCTTCAAATCCAAATAAGTTCCAAAACTGGTCACATCATGGGTTTTTTGAGATGATAATTGAATAGCAATTGATTTCAGAGCAGACCAATTGAAACATATCATAACGACATCTTCGAACTAAGTGGTTTTAACTGGCTGTCCAACGAAAAGATAGTTGCTAGCTAATTTGTTAAATCAGATTAAAACTATTATTGAAAATCAATACTGATTATCATTTTCGATAATCTGGTTTGTATTTTTAATAATCTAAAATGAAAGTACCAGTCATGAACTCAAAAAAGATGTATCTACTTGCAGTTGTGGTTTTAACGGTAGGACCAATCGCTGCATACGCCCAGACTCCAAACTCAATCAACGTTCAAAACACAAACCAATCAATACAATACTCCATAAGTAACGGAGTGCTCACACAGGTGATTGCGTATACTCAGGCTACTCATCCAAACTCTCTAATCATCTTGGCTAGTGGAACTGGAAGCAGTACCATTACCATCACACTGCCACGAAACCTCATAGACTCTAAAAGCGGAAGTGCGGACCAACCTTTCATTGTGACAGATGATGGAATGCCAGTCCAGTATCAGGAATCAAAGACTGATACCGCTAGAACGTTGACGTTCTCATTCCGTTATGCAACAAACCCAGAAATCTTCATGGTGACTGGCACTCAGGTAGTACCAGAATTTAGTGCCATGACACCTTTGATATTGGTTATAGCAGTAGTTGGAATAATCTTGGTTTCAGCAAATACGAAACTACGATCTCTGAGAGGTTAAACAAAATGCAAAAAAATAGAGGCATACATATCAAAGGCCTCACACCTGCAATTTTTATCACAGTCATCCTTGTCTTTGCAAATACTGGAATTTATCTTGCTATCACCTATACACATCTTCAGCCAATTGATCCAGCGAGGCAGATCAAAGCAATGGTCTTTGGAGTATCTTCCATAGCATATCTGTTATTGGGAGTATGGATACTAAAGAACAGGCTTTACAGCAGGGCTCCATTTGTAATGGCAATACTGCTATCGATTGCATTGATAGGACTTTTTATTGCATCAAAGACAATCAATCTTCCAGTCGTAGGAATGGATACTGATTTAGACTGGTTAGACATAACAAGCAAGGCTTCACAGACTGCTATAATGATATTTTCACTTGTAACCTTACTAGGTTGGAATAAAGAAATATTAGATTAAAAGACTATCCCCCCAAGTTACACCTTACACCCAAGAGTTACCAATGTCTTCAATCAGAATCTGCTCAATCTTTGGATCATTTGATAAATTTTCTTGTCAGATCAAGTTTTGATTGATTAAAGGACAGTCATTTCTTTTTTCAATTCTTGGTCTATACGTGTAACTAATTGGCTTAACGTGGCTGGTTTTGTAATGAAACTTTTTGTGTCTAATTCAGGAAACGCTTTATGAAATTCGTCACGATATTCTGCCTCAAATGCAGTACAGAAGCAGATCTTGACATTATGTTCTAACTTTTTTATCTCAACATACAATTGAAAACCATTCATCTTTGGCATTTTAATATCAAGTATACAGAGGTTATATTGGCCAACTTTGTAATTCTCCAATGCTTTTTGAGGTTCTGTGTATGCCTCAACGACATATCCTCTATGCTCTAATCCGCTTTTGAGTGAATTTGCAATATCAGGTTCGTCATCAACGACTAGAATTTTTGCCTTGTCTGTACGCACTTTTCTATAATGAAGTCATAGCATTAAAAAATATATTTATTGATTCTTCTGATACAATCTTCTACGGTAAATTATTTTTAGATGTTAATTTGAGACACACAAATTTCAAGGTTTAACTTTCTAGGTTTCGTTTACAGCTGATAATCCTACTAGTTTTAGAATCGATTACGTGTTAACTAGGGGATATTTTATAGATATAGTCAAACAAAAAGGTATGATTTACGAATGTCCATTTTTTTGAAATTCTTTTCCAAGTTTTATTCTTTCTAATATTAATAGATAGAATTCTTCTACTCGATCAATAGGTGCGTCATTATGTGGATCTAGTGACTTACGACTAATGCCAAACTCTTCTATTACTTTCCACATTTCATCCAATGTTGGTTTATCTTCCATAAATTTGCACTAAAAGTTATACAAATAAGAACAAGCCAGATTATCAGCACTGATAATGATACCGTACAAGATTCAGTAACCGAATGTAACAATTAGAACAAATTGATCAAATCCACCTAAATTGTACCAGAGTCAAAAATCAACAAAAACCACCGATAAGGTAACAGTTCCTTCAATCAGGTTCTGTCAAATCTACGGTTGTTTTTTTGACTGTCAAAAGTCGGTTGGTGTACTCGTTATAATATGAGAATTAAGATCTCTGAATATTGGAAAAGAAGCAAAGAACGAAATTGGGGCAGGTTGCTCTTTACTTGATTTTATTTGGTCTTTACTGGAATTAATGAGGGTTCATTAATTACATCTTTGAATCCATAGGATACAATTTTGCCATTTTCTGTCTGTAATAGTAGTACATCTTCATCAATATGTTGATGAGAATATAATTGGGATAACATATCCTCATAGTTTTCATGCAAGTCAAAAAGTAACCCTTCTAGTTTTGTATCAGGCTCAGAAACCTTTATCATATTAGTATTGAGAAATTCTCGATCTATTGGGTATCCATGTGATTGAAGTTTTTCTGAGAAAACTTTAACAGTACTGTCTTTATGTTCACCCAAATTTTGAAAGATTTCATTAAGATATTGTTTGGTAGATTCACCAGCTTCTCTATATGCTCCTATTAATAAAACTGGTATTTTTTCTGTTAATGATAGTTTTACCACCTGATCGTTTGTTTCTTCAATGAAGTTAATTGCTTCTTTGATAGAATGTGCTGGAATGAAGTTATCGGTGAAGGGATCTTTAACCTGTGGATCAATGGATCCTAATTCTCCTCCTCTACACATTACAAGTTCATTTGCACCTAAAGCGATTAAAGAAGCGGCACTTTTAGCGAAAGATGGAACTATGACGTTTACTTCTTTGGCATAACAACGAAACATCTTTAATATTTTGTAAGCAGAGTCAATATCTCCGCCACCTGATTCTAAAATTACATCTAGTTTGTCTAGATTTCCCATTCTACGTAACATTTTGTTGATCCTATATGCAACGTGTCTTGAGATTGATTGATAACAATAAAGAACCAATACTTTTGATTTTCGATCTTGTTGAATCTTATTAATTAGTGGTTGAGCTTTTTCAAGAGATTCTTGAAGTAATAAAATGTCTTGTCTTACGTGTTCCTTTTTGGTCAACTTTTCTCCTCCCTAGTGGAGCGAATCCTTCCCCACGTAAATCCTTTATCATTTGTTCAGGATCAGGGTTTTCTTTCAAGGGTTTGCCAATTTGTTCACGTAAACGCTTAAACTCAGCATAAATACGTAATGCGTCCAAATGTTCATCAGTTAATTTCATAATTTTTTTCTCCAAGTCTGACGTAGATTTGATTCTGGACATATAATAAATTGCTCTTTTTATTATTTAAAAGAGTAAAGTAGCTATTATCAATAACAATGTTAATGTCGATCATTTTTTTGTTTTATTCTCTTCTGATCTATTTTTTGTATCTACTGATGTTATTTTGATAGTCTTACCAGATACCTCAAATTTTAATGCGTGAGGAGATCCTAGCATATCCATTATTGGTTTAGGTATGGAACTCTGATAGCCTCGATTTTGATTGTAATTAACACTCACAATAAACTCCTTTGAATCTTTTTTCCATTTTGGCAATATCCTAATACTATAAAATACGTATATAAATATAACTACGTAGATACAGAACATTAATATATCTACGTATATACAGTATATACGTAGATAAATGACTGAAATAAACAACCGTGAACAAAAAGGAAAAGAAATCGCACTCAAAAGCGACCTAATACGAGTATCTGATTATCATTATCATGTTAATTCTCAAACTACCAAGCGAGATTATGATGTCATCAAAGTAGGTACTAACTGGACTTGTAACTGTCCAGATCATACCTTTAGGAAGATTTGCTGTAAGCATATTCATGCAGTAGAGTTTAGCCTAAAGATTAGACAAGAAGTCAGAGAAAAGAACAAGATAACAATTCAACCAATTACAATAGATTCATGCCTATTCTGCAAATCAAAAGAGATCAAGAAATACGGTCTAAGACACAACAAGAACTATGACATTCAAAGATTCGTCTGCCAATCTTGCCATAAGACCTTTAGTGTAAACATCGGCTTTGAAAAGATGAAACATAATCCTAAGGGGATAACAACAGCGATGCAACTATACTTTAGCGGAGAATCATTAAGGAATGTTTCAAAATCACTCAAGCTTCTAGGAATGGATGTAACTCATCAAACTGTCTATAACTGGATAAAGAAGTACACCGAATTAATGAGCAAGTACATTGAGAAAATAACTCCACAAGTGGGCGATGCTTGGAGAGCAGATGAAGTCTTTGTCAAGATTAGAGGCAATCTAAAATACGTATTTGCCCTAATGGATGATGAAACTCGTTACCTAATTGCTCATGAAGTAGCTGACAGAAAAGAAGGTCATGATGCAAGTAGCTTGTTTGCTAAAGGTAAACAAGTAGCAGGAACTAAGCCAAAGGTCTTGATAACTGATGGCTTGCCATCATACGAAGAGGCTTACCGTAAAGAGTTTTGGGAAATTGATAGACAAAAAAGAACACTTCACATTAGACATATTCGATTGCAAGGTGACAAGAATAACAATAAGATGGAGAGGCTAAATGGTGAGATCCGTGATAGGGAAAAAGTCATGCGTGGTTTGAAGAAACCCAACACACCAATCTTGAAAGGCTACGAGATATTTCATAACTATCTCAGACCGCATGAAGGACTAGAAGGAAAGACACCCAGCGAGGCTTGCGGAATAGAGATTAAGGGTGAGAATAAATGG
>DATFDB010000168.1:0-7455 GCA_035252445.1 Nitrosotalea sp.
GCAACATGCCAGTTTTTGGTATCGTTATCTGTGCTTATCAGGGGTTTTATCTGGTTGCCGTCTACGTATACCTTAAAGTCGCCATTACTTGAATCGCCAGGAAACATGAAATTGGCATAATATGGTATTTGCCATGGGTTGGCTGCATCAAAAGAGATTGAATTGTCATTCTCATTGAAATTTTGGTTGGTAAAATACACAATTGAGAGCACACTGAAGTAGAACGTCTTTCCCTTGAGAGGAGTAGCCATTTCTACAGAAGCGTCGGCACCAGGAATGAAACAACTGTAATAATATACATTTTTTGCAACAACAGGATCAGGATACATCATAAATTCAGTCTTGTTTGCGGGATTAAGGGTTGGTATGGTCCAAGTGTTTTCTACCTCATCGAGATAATTGTTATTTTTGTCATGTACCAATGCATAGACATCAATATTGTGTAACGTCTTGTTTCCAGTATTTGTAATGAATCCAGTTAGATGTCCATCGGGATATTTTATCAAAGTTTTATCATAGTTTATCGCTATGTTTAGCGGGTTGCTATTTGTAAGTATAAAGGAAACATTGGGTTTTTGCAGTATGGGTCCTCCGCTAGTTATTTGTGGAAACTTGAATTTGAAAGGCATATCATTTAGCGAATAGATGACAGGAAGAATTCGGGACTCTGAATATGTTGTATTTCCGTTATTTACCGTGATCTGAACTTTTGCAATTACTGGTTGGTTTTCTGTATTCTTTACAGAACCATATACAACATAGATTCCATCATGGTCAAAATATCCTGCATATTCCTTGTCAGGTATGTATACTTCGGCGTTTGCAACGTGCAATAAGATGCCAAGTAATATGATGGCTGGAATTATGTAAAAAACTTTCATTGCGATATAATATGTCTCATCTAATTTGTATCTAGCTACATTGCAACAAGTTTGACATTTTCCATTTTTCTGTTTGTCTTAAAATCTCTAGTCATGATGCCAATCTTTTCTGCATCTCCATGAAGCAAGAATAACTCCATGCATTTGTTTCCATCCACTTTGCTGTGAAGATGTGTACCAATTAGGTCTTCGTGATTGTGTTTGATTCCAGTAACTACCTGCTCTGATTCTTCATCGTGGATAACCATCAAAATTGCATGAATCTGGCCTGCTAGATTTGCTCTCTGTTTTTCTTCTGATACTAAATTCCTAATTCCTGCACGGATAATTTCTGATCTTCCGGAGAAGCCCATTGTCTTTTGTAGCTTGTCTATCTCTGAGAGAATCTCCTCATTCAATGAGATTGATACTATTGGCATGGAGTGAATATTATTAACTATCTTATAAGTTTAGCAATAATTGTTATTAACATTTTACAGGTTAATTCCTAAATTGATTGACCAGTGCTAGGTTTCTTCGGTTATGCATTACATAGCAACAAATTTGACCGCTTCCATCTTTCGGTTTATTTTGAAATCTTTTGTCATCAAGCCAATCTTTTCGGCATCTCCATGAAGCAAGAATAACTCCATGCATTTGTTGTTCTGAATTTTATTGTGTAGATGTGTTCCAATCAAATTTTCATATCTGTGTTTTGTGGTAGTAACTATCTCTTCTGATTTCTCATCATGTATCACCATTAGGATAGCATGAATCTGGCCTGAAAGGTTTGCTCTTTGCTTTTCTTCTGATATGAGACCACGAATTCCAGCCCGAATAATTTCTGATCTTGCAGAAAAACCAAGTGCCTTTTGTAATTTTTCCATTTCCAACAACATTTCTTCATTAAGAGAAATGGTAATGATGGTCATTTCAATTGCATACTGGATTATTTGTACAATGAAGATGAGCACCGGTAAGAATTGCACTTCCCAAGTCTGCAGTACGAAGATCAACTCCGTCAAAGTTGGCACCTGTAAGGTTTGCATAGGCAAATCCAGTGTCTGCCACATTTGCTCCTCTAAAATCAGCTCCAGAAAGATCAGAGTTCATGAACAAGACATGATTTAGATTAGCATTCTTGAATATGGCGCCTGGGAAATTTGCCCACCTCATTGTGCTGTCATGAAGTATGGCGCCTGTCATGTTTGTATTTTTCATGGTTGCATAGTTAAAGTCAGATAACTGGGCGTCTGTTCCTACCATGCTTGCATCAGATAGATTTGCACTAGTAAAATCAGTGTTTGCCATCTCAGTATCATCCAAGTCGGCATCATTTAGGTTGGTCTCTACCAGGTCTGCCTTGAAAAGATTTGCATGAGAAAGATTGGTACCTTGAAGATTTGCTTTAGAAAGATGAGCGTGACTTAGATCTGCACCCGAATGATCACAGTTGTGCCAGTCTACCATTGGAAAGTTCTGGTCTTTGCAGTTTTTTGACTGTACTATATTGGAATGCTGCAGTGTTTCATTTGTTTGTATATTCTGTAATGAAAGACTGATTAGATTATGAATTGCTTGCATGAATTGATGGTCATCCATGTTGCCTGAAAGCCAAAGGCTTGCATTATCTCTGAACCATTGTGGTATATACTGTCCCGTATCAGCATTGGCATGGCCCACTAATGATAGAGAGCTAAAAATTACAAGTAAAGGTAGAATGAATACAATATTTTTTCTGCTCATAATTTTTTCGCCTTTGACGCTTGCTCCTTACTTAATATCCTGATAACCTTAATTCCAGTAAGAGGGCTTTTTCCCATAACTGCCCATCGTTCGTTTTTTAACTGAACTAGTTTTGGGTCTAGCATCTTGACCTTTTTTCTTGCTTTCACATCATATGCCTCCCATTCAGTCATGGATCCGTCTAATAAGACCATAATATTAAATCTTTAATAATTTAATAATAATATTTATGTTAATATTTCTAATTATATTAACAACAGTTATATAATAAAATAATAAATAATAATAAACAATGACGAAGATGGTATCTGTAAACATTGACACAGCAAGGCAAGAAACATCCCAAGCAAAGGAATGGGTCAACGAGATCACAAACGTCTACGCTGACATGGAAATTTCTGATGTAAACGTATCTGAGAACAAGATTTCCTTCAAAGTAGGATTTTCAGGTATGGATGACACCGAGCCTGATGACGTCAAGATGAAAATTGAAGAATATCTTTCCATGAATGAAATCATCGAGGCAAAAAACATCTCCTACCGATGAACCATTCACTATTTTCTTTTTACTGGTTGATGTAAAGATGGACAAGCAACAGTTACTCCCAAAGGTAAACTATCATGTATACAAACTAGAGAGCGAAGAAGATCTTTTTACCTGTGTTTTAGATTACAGCAATTCTAATGCGACTACCATATTCCAAATTGGTTCAACCGAAATATTCTACAAACCATTGTATTTTTCAGATGGCGATCTTACTGATGTGAATTTGTATTATGTTAAAAGCCCAAAATTGAAAGAAGGATCCAACACAAGCAAAGTAATAAAATTTAACCCAGGAAACTCAGAATGGTATCCTGTCCGAGGAGAAATCAAAGAGACACATGGATGGATCTTTATCTCAAGAGTATTGGAGACAACATCTAGAGAGATTCACGAAGTATTACAGCTTGAAGAAAGGACGAACTCAAAGATATGATGCAAAATCTAAAATCAAACTCTGTAATTATAAGGCTTAACTGTCCGATAAACAATCAAACAATTAATTCATTGATGACTACAATTGACAATAAGATGAGAGAAGGTACACGAGATTTTGTACTGCTTATTTCATCGCATGGTGGCGATACTGCTGCTGGGCTTACCGTATATAACTATCTGAAAGGATTGCCCATAAAAATAACCACCTGCAACATAGGTACTGTATCTTCTATTGCTATTGTGCTATACTGTATTGGCAATAAGCGAGTCTCTGTACCACATGCAAAATTCTTGATCCACGAACCATGGTGGGCATTTCAGGAATCAAAACTTGATGAATATGAAATTGATGAGATATTGAAGAGGTTAACAATATACAAGCAAAACATCGCCAAGGTCATCGCTACAAATACTGGAAAGTCAATTCTTGAAGTTTTGGAAGCTATGCATCATAGAACTGTCTTTACCTCTGACGAAGCACAATCGTGGGGCTTGACGCATGAGATAAACTCGGAATTATTTGAAGCGCAATCTGAAGTATTTTCTATTGATTAGGAACAGGTCTAGTCTTTATTATTAATTATTTTATAAATACAACATTAAAAATTATTAATTTATTCAAGATTTATTAATAACTCGATAGGCCAGAGTGATATTGAAATCTGGACAAAAAATAGCCATTGGTGGCGGGATTGCGGCTGCAATTATCATCGCTGTTGTCATATCAAGCGCAAATATTTTTGTTCATAATGTTTCCACTTCTATAATTCAAAACAACATTACAAGTGTTACAACCCAGAATTCTGTGTCCAGTACCAGCTCAAAGATACAGATAGTTGCCGCTGAAAATTTTTGGGGAAGCTTAATATCTCAACTTGGTGGAACACATGTCCAAGTGTTGAGCATTGTTACGGATCCAAATGCAGATCCACATGAATACGAGAGCAACACTGCGGATGCTCAATCTATTACAGATGCAAAATATGTAATTGTCAATGGCGCTGGCTATGACGATTGGGCCATAAAAATTATCGGTGCAGGTAATAACCAAAATCAAAAAGTCTTGAATGTGGCAGCACTTCTAGGGAAAAAAGCTGGTGACAATCCTCATTTTTGGTATGATCCTATTTATGTAAATCAAACTGTTGCACGGATGTACACGGACCTTATTTCTATCGATCCATCTAATACTGCATATTACACGCAGCAATATGCTAACTTGAATGCATCCCTTGGAAAATATAATACTCGAATCAACGAGATCAAACAACAATTTGCAGGTACACGTGTGGCAGCAACTGAAGACATTTTTGCATATCTGTCAAATGCTACTGGTCTTGACTTGGTTTCTCCTCCTGAATTTATGGAAGCTGTAGCAGAAGGAAACGATCCACCTGCACAAAGTGTTGTACAATTTCAGCAACTGCTTCAAGGTCAGGGAGGAAATGTAACTGTGTTGGTCTACAATGCACAAACTGTGACTCCGCTCACGGAAAATATCAAAACACTGGCAGCCCAAAAAGGTATTCCAATTGTTGCTGTAACAGAAACCATACAACCATCTGATGTCTCGTTCCAAGATTGGATGAATGCAGAATTGATCTCTTTGCAAAATGCTCTCAATGCAAAGGCTTTAGGTCAATGAGAACAGATGTACGTAGCAGATTCTAAGATGATTACAGATACAACTCAGCAGGAAATTGTTAGAGCTGACAATCTAGCAGCCGGTTATCCAGGCAGAACTGTTTGGCAAGGTGCAAATTTTAGTTTTGTTCGAGGTGAACTTGTAGCAGTTATCGGACCTAATGGAGCTGGCAAGACGTTATTGATGCGTTTACTTCTCGGACTGCAACAACCTATTAGGGGAACAATCGAGACATTCAATTCGCAGCCCAAACGTGGTAATCCAAAGATTGGTTATGTACCTCAACGTCACCTTATTGATAACGACACCAACATTGAGTGTATAGAACTAGTGCGATTAGCATTTTCAGGAAACCACTGGGGATTTGGTCTATCATCCAAAAACGAACGAAAAATCGCTCTTGAGGCACTTGAAGCAGTTGGAGCAACAGAGTTGGCTCATCAACCCCTAAGCGCTTTATCCGGTGGGGAATTGCAGCGGATATTTTTAGCAGAAGCATTGGTAAGCAATCCTGAAATATTGTTGCTTGATGAACCGTTGTCAAATCTTGACATCAGGCGTGCTAAGGAACTAGTGCAACTTGTCAATAAAGTGGTTCGCTCGCGCAACGTTACGGCATTGCTTGTAGCTCATGACATTAATCCTCTTCTGCCATTTCTTGACAAAGTGGTTTACATGGCAAACGGTAAGGTAGCAATAGGAAAGCCAAAAGACGTCTTGACATCAGAATCTCTTACTGCGTTGTATGGTGTTCACATCGAGGTTATTCGTGATTCTAGAGGAAATGTAGCAATCATCGGAATTGAGGATCATCATGGTGACGAATAGTAACATCTTCAGCGCCAATTTGTTTGCCGATCTGCATCAAATGTTTCAATATCAATTCATGCAACATGCTTTTGAGGCTGGAACAGCAGTCGCAATTATAGCTGGAATCATTGGTTATTTTGTGGTGTTACGTCGCTCTGCGTTTGCATCTCATGCACTTTCTCATATTGGTTTTGCTGGAGCAGCAGGTGCAGTGTTACTAGGAGCCAATCCAATTTTTGGTTTGCTGACGTTTACTTGCGGAGGTGGTGTTGGCATGGCCATACTTGGTACAAGGGCTGTCAATCGAGATGTTCAGATCGGTACAGTTCTTGCATTCATGCTTGGCTTGGGCGTGTTATTCATTAGTCTCTATACTGGCTATGCCACAGAAGCATACTCCATTTTGTTTGGAGAAATACTTGGCATAAGCAGCAGCGATGTTCTTGTAACAGTTACTGTGAGCTTGATAATCTTGGCTGCAGTAGGCATTACGTATAGACCACTTTTGTTTGCATCACTTGATGAAGATGTGGCAGAAGCAAAGGGACTGTCCATGCCTTTGCTTGGCATAATTTTCATGCTTTTGGTTGCAGTTGCGGTATCGATTGCTGTTCAGGTCGTTGGTGTCCTTCTTATCTTCTCATTAATGGTCACACCAGCTGCAATGGCGCGACGATTAGCAAAACGACCCAGAAACGCCATGATCATCTCTGTTCTTATTGCTCTAATGGCAACATGGTCAAGTCTCTTTATTGCTTTTTATGAACCATATCCAGTGAGCTTTTTCATAACAAGTATAGTGTTTGTTTCTTACTTGTTTGTCAGGTATGTTTATCCAAGTAGGATTTGTTTGGAATGCCGCGAAAAATTCAGTAGTCTATCTTTAGCAAAACACTTACAGAAAAAACATTCCAACGTATCCAGTGTTTGAAGATTAGTCCTGAACTAAAATTATTAACTATCTTATAGTTTAGCAATAAATATTATTAATATTTTATAGATTTATTAATAATAATGTGATAAAATGAATGTTGAGTTCCGGAAAAAAAGCAGCTGCAATAGGCGGTGGAATTGTGATTATTATAATCATCGCAGTTGCTATTATGAGTTCAAATGTTTTTGTTCAAAATAATATTCAAACAAACCTGGCAAACAATAATGCAAACACATCAAAAAAAATCCAAGTGATAGCATCTTTTTTCCCAATGTATGAATTTACAAGAAATGTAGCAGGAGACAGAGCTGACGTGAGTGTCTTTATTCCGATTGGCACGGAACCACATGGATGGGAGCCTCCTACTCAACAAGTACAAGATGTACAAAACGCCCAACTCTTCATATATAACGGAGCTGGCATGGAAGCATTTATCCCTGCATTTGTATCTACAGGTAATTTTCCAAATACAACATTT
>DATFDB010000169.1:0-3967 GCA_035252445.1 Nitrosotalea sp.
AGGGTGCCCAATAATTGGAATAGCAGATTCAGGTGGAGCTAGAATCCAGGAAGGCATACTAAGTCTTGATGGCTTTGCTAGCATATTCTATCATAATCAACTTGCTTCTGGTGTAGTGCCACAAATTACTTGTAGCATAGGGCCGTCTGCTGGAGGTGCAGTATATTCTCCTGCCATGACAGATTTTGTCATAATGGTAGACAAGCTTGCAACCATGTTTGTGACCGGACCTGAAGTTGTCAAAACTGTTCTTGGTGAAGAAGTTTCATTTGACGAACTTGGAGGCGCTATGTCTCATGGAAAAATTAGTGGTGTCTCGCATTTTGTTGCTAAGAATGAATATCACTGCATGGATATTGTCAAATCTTTGTTGTCATACATACCGCAAAACAGTACTGAAGAACCACCTATAGTAGATACTGGAGATGATCCAAACCGACTTGATAATAATCTGATAAACATAGTTCCAGAAAATCCATTACAGCCTTATGATATGAAAGAGATTATACATTCAATTGTTGACAATCATCAATTCTTTGAGATTCATGAATTATTTGCATCAAACGTCATTGTTGGTTTTGGTAGATTTCACGGCAGAACTGTAGGAATTGTTGCAAATCAACCCATGGTGTTAGCAGGCGCACTTGATATCGATTCATCAAATAAAGCATCAAGGTTTGTGAGATTTTGTGATTGTTACAACATTCCAATTCTTACACTAGTTGATACTCCAGGATACATGCCTGGAACCCAACAAGAACATGGTGGCATAATCCGACATGGAAGCAAACTCTTGTATGCATATTGTGAGGCCACTGTACCTAAAATAACCATTATAATCGGAAAAGCATATGGAGGTGCTTACATTGCTATGGGCAGCAAAAACTTGGGCACTGACATGAATTATGCTTGGCCAACTGCACAAATTGCAGTATTGGGTTCAGAAGCAGCCGTGAGAATAATGAATAGAAAGGAAATCGAGACTGCAAAAGACCCAGCGGCTTTGAAAAAACAACTTGTTGATAATTTTACTGAAAAGTTTGCAAATCCATATGTGGCTGCATCTTATGGTACTGTTGACACTGTAATTGATCCAGCCGAAACAAGGCCTGCAATCATTAGAGCCTTGGAAGGACTTGCAAATAAAAGAGAACGAAGAATTCCGCGCAAGCACGGAAACATAAACCTTTGATTTCTATGATAGAAAAAATTCTTATCGCAAATAGGGGAGAAATTGCCATTCGTGTAATAAAGACGTGCAATTCATTAGGAATAAAATCAGTAGCAGTCTATTCTGACGAAGATGTAAACTCAAAGCATGTCAAGATGGCGTCAGAATCATATCATATTGGACCTCCTTCCCCTTCGCAAAGCTATCTGAATATGGAAGCTATAGTAGAAGCAGCTTTGAACTCTGGAGCTGATGCGATTCACCCAGGATATGGATTTCTTTCGGAAAATGCTGACTTTGCAGATCTTTGTGAAAAGAAAAAACTCAACTTTATAGGTCCTTCTGGAAAATCAATGAGGCTTTGCGGAGACAAGATGTTGTGCAAGTCTGCAATGGCAAAAGCTAAAGTGCCTACTGTTCCAGGTAGTCCTGGAATTGTAGAGGAGGTAGAGAAAGCACTTGACATAGCTAATAACATTGGATATCCTGTTTTACTAAAATCAGTTTTTGGCGGAGGTGGAAGAGGAATTCGACTTGTACATAATGAAAGCGAACTAAAACAAGCATTTGAACTTGCATCCGGTGAATCAAAAGCAGCATTTGGAAAATCAGCGCTTTTTGTTGAAAAATTCCTGCCAAAAATACGCCATATTGAATTTCAATTAGCAAGAGACAAACATGGAAATGCAGTACACATCTTTGAAAGAGAATGCTCTATTCAAAGACGTCATCAAAAACTAATTGAAATGTCCCCATCTCCTGTGGTTGATCAAAAAATTCGTGATGAAATAGGCCAACTTGCAGTAAATGCTGCCATTGCTGTAGATTATCACAATGCAGGCACTGCAGAATTTCTCAGACTAGATGATGGCACATTTTACTTTATTGAAATAAATGCCAGGTTGCAAGTAGAACATCCCGTAACTGAATTTGTTTCCGGACTTGATCTTGTAAAATTGCAAATTGATATTGCTAATGGAAAAGAAATACCGTTCAAACAAAAAGATCTCAAAGTAAATGGCTGCGCAATAGAATGCAGAATCAATGCAGAAGATACATTTCTCGACTTTGCTCCTTCAACAGGCAGAATCTATGATGTAAACATACCGTCAGGACCAGGTGTTAGAGTTGATACATACCTATATCCGGGATGTAGTGTCTCCCCATACTATGATTCATTGATGGCAAAACTCATCACATGGGGCCAAAACTTTGAAGAAGCAAGACAAAGAATGCAGACTTCGCTTGCAGACTTTTACATAGAAGGAGTAGAGACTGCAATTCCTCTTTACAGGACCATACTTGATACTAAAGAATTCATTTCAGGGGATTTATCAACTGACTTTCTTGATAGATTCAAGATTCTTGATAAATTGCGTGATGATCTTAAGAAAGAAGCATCACAAAAGTCTGATGCAGCATTGGCTGCTACCTTGATTCATTCAGAATTTCTCAAAACTAGAATAAAAGCACACAAGGAACAACATCTTCGCTGGAAAGCACAGTTGGATAGGAATTAAAAATGAAATTTAAACTTGAAAATACTGATGAAACCTTAGATGGAGCATTAGTCAAATCTCTTGGAAATAATGAATTTGTCATAAAAATAAAAAACCACGAACGCAATCTGAAGATTCTAAACCTTAGCCATGAAAAAATCGAGTTCATGCTAGATAACTCATTTCATACGGCAAAATATTTGGAAACTAGCACTTCAAAGATTACTGTAGTGATAGATGGTGTCAAGCTGACCTTTAACAAACGTCCTGACTTGGACAAAATTGTTTACAAAAATTCTGGCATGGAATCAGCCACTGACTCACAAGTTAATTTGAAAAGCCAAATTCCTGGCAGAGTTGTTTCAATAAATGTATCACAAGGAGACAATATCAAAAAAGGAGATATAGTATGTGTATTAGAATCTATGAAAATGCAAGTTTCAATTAAATCGCATAAAGATGGTGTAGTAAAATCTCTAAAAATAAAGCAGGGTGCATCTGTTGCAAAAAACGACATTCTTGCAGAAATAGAGTAGTTTGTATTTAAAAATTATAAAATAAAGTTTAGGAAAAATTATTTTCCTTTCTTTAGAAAGTCACTTATCTCTTGGTAGTTTGGTTCAACCAACGGGTTGTCAGATACCCATTTGTATGCTATAGTGCCTTTTTCGTCTACAATGAACACAGAACGTTTTGCTGCGTCATATCCTTTGACATGTAGAAGATCTGGCATTAGTACTCCGTAATCGCGAATTGTCTGACTCTTGTAATCTCCAAGCACAGGAAAATTGAGATGATTCATTTCTGCAAATGCTTTGTTTGCAAATGGACCGTCATTGCTTATTCCTATTACCTGAGCATCAAGTTTTGAGATCTCTCCCCAACTATCTCTAAAGGTGCACATTTCCTTTGTGCATACTGGAGAACTTGCTGCAACAAAAAAAGAAAGAACTACTTTCTTTCCCTTAAAGTCATCTAAACTTCGCATTTTTAGATCCGTGTCTACCAAGGTAAATGGTGGTGCTTTGTCTCCAACGTTTACCATAAGAAGAGTTCGACTCTAGTCATATATCAATCATTTTTCAAGAACTGAATAGTTGTTTAATTTTTTAGAAATTTTAATCTGATTAATTAATGAAGATTTTCATTAACTTGAAGAAAATTGATGAAAAATTCCTTTCAAATTAAAATAATGATCGCATAATGTGCATAGATTTTTATACTCTCCGATTGGCTTGTTAGCTACTTTGGTAGGAGAAGCTGCAAGTAGTTTTAGTCCAGTTTTACTAATGTTCGG
>DATFDB010000170.1:0-6737 GCA_035252445.1 Nitrosotalea sp.
GATGATCCCTTGCCGCCTTTCTTTCTACCTCTACTTGCGCGTTTTAATGGCATGAAGTATCTGTAATCTGCCTCTAAATAAACGCATTTGAGTAGTCATTTCTGCTACGCATTAACATCTTAAGAAATTTAAGATGCATAGTAATTCCAGATAGTATGCGGGGCCTATGCCACGTGTGTCTGAGTTCTAACGTAGAGGTAGTAATAGAAAAACGTCAAATAATCTGTCATCCATGTCTCCAAAAACAGAAGCAGAAAAAAGACTAAATGGAAAAGATGCCGGGGGTATAATCATTGAAGATAGCGATACTGTCTCATTGTACGATTGATGAGATATCTAGAGATGGCCAAGTTGTAGAAACTCCAGGAGGACCAGCTGCTTATTGTGGTATTACTGCAAAAAATATGAAATTTGATGTTGCGCTTCACACTAAGATTGGATATGATTTCAAGTATGCTCATGATCTTGAAAACAAGGGGCTGTTTTTCTCTCAGAACTCATATTGTGATAGGCCAACTACACGTTTTTTACTAAAAATTCATGGGACTGATCGAGAGTTATATCTTAAAGCAAAATGTGATCCAATAGAATTTAAAAATTCTGGTGTGGATGGTTTAATCGTAAGTCCAGTCTTTGACGAAATCTCAGAAGAAACACTTGATCAGATAAGAGAGGATTCTAATTTCTTATTGCTTGATCCTCAGGGGTATCTCAGACGTATTGATGATAATAACAAAATATATCTTGAAAAAACATTACTTGATTTATCCCACGTTACTGCAATTAAAACAGATCCTGAAGAAGCTTTTCACCTTACAGGCCTAAGAGATAAAGAAGCAATGCTTGCATTACAAAAAAAAGGAGTGAAACATGTCCTTTATACAAACAAGCAAGACATTACAATGCTAGTTAAAGATAGGTTGTATTATTTGCAAATACCTACTATGAGAATCGGTGATACAACTGGTGTTGGAGATATATTTTGTGCTGCTTTTGCATGTTCGTACCTTAAAGAAAAAGATTCTCTATGGGCCATATGCTTTGCAGTGGGTGCAGCTCAAGCAGCATTGGAAACAAAATCTACCGGTCTGTCAAAAATCCCAAATTCAGGATCTATTCAACAGAATGCTGCCTATCTGTATAATCTCGTAAAGTTCTCACAAGTTTAGGCTTTTATTGTACGAAAGTTGAATCTCATACATGAAAGTGGCCATATATAGTCAGGATCAAGAGCATACTGTAAAATCAATTAGGTTGTCGCTTGAGACTCATGGAATTGAATCCGTTATTCTTGGTAACAAGTCGCTTGGAAAAGATGTTGATTACGTAGTTGTAACTGGGGGAGACCGTGGAGTAAGATCATATTTTCATCGTTTTATGAATAGTACAACACCAGTTTTAGGAATTAATGAATTCGAATCAAGTGGCTACATGGCTCAAACCGATCTAAAAGAATTTCCTACGTATCTTAATCGATTAAAAAAAGGAGATTTCACAATGGAGCATTTAACCCGAGTTGGAATAAAAATAGATGGAAAAAATGTCTATCCAGCTTTGAATGATGTAGCTATTTTTTCATCAAAAAGTGCAACGCTAGTTGAACATGTTTTACGTGTAAATGGAGAAGAATTTTGGCATGATAGCAGTGATGGATTGATTGTATCTACTCCTATTGGTTCATCTGCATACTCAATGTCTGCAGGAGGGCCAGCAATTTATCAAGGCTCTAGAGTGCTTTGCATCGTATCAGTGAACTCCCTTGATATTACAAGACGACCATTGATAGTGCCTGAAGATAGCTACATAGAGATTGACGATATTTCATCTAGTCTTAGATGTGAAGTTGTAATGGATGGTAAAGATAGATTCAAGGTAGAAAAGATTGTTGAATGTACGAAATTCCCACAATCCGCTAATATCATACGCATGAAGAAAGATTCCACAACAGTTTCTGCATTGGCAAAAAAAGTCAAACTTGCTGATGAACTGCTAAACATGCCACCAAGTTCTAAGTTACTGCTCAAGACATTGGAATACGAGGGAGCCCTTACGCAAAAAGAACTGGCATCAAAAACTCTACTTCCAGATAGAACCGTAAGACTAGCTCTTCGACACCTGCTTGACAAAGGATACGTAAAAAGAAGAGTCTCACTTCGCGACACTAGGCAAAGAATCTATGAAGTTCCAAAATAGTCATGCAGTAGAGGCTGCTTGTATGAATGCCTCAAAAGATTCTTCTGGATACCCTGGTCGGCTGCTAAACTCTGGATGGAATTGGACTCCGAGATAGAATTTATGGCTTGATATTTCAAGAATTTCCATACGTTTCTTGTTATCGCTATATCCTGAGAATGTAAGTCCCTTAGAATTGAACATCTCTAGGTATTTTTGGTTAAACTCGTATCTGTGCCTGTGTCTCTTAGATATTGTATTTGATTTATAGAGTTTGAATCCTAATGTGCTGTTTTCAACCTTTATTTCGTTAGCACCTAGTCTGAGAGAACCTCCTTTATTTTCAATAAATTTTTGTTCTGGCAAAAGATCAATTACTGGATATTCTGTGTTTGGATTAATTTCAGTGGAATTTGCATTAGACAGGCCGCATACATAACGACCAAATGCAACTGCGGCGAGCTGAAACCCAAAACATATTCCAAGGTATGGAATGTTTTTTTCTCGTGCAAAGTTTGCTGTTTTGATTATTCCTTCTGCACCGCGTTCTCCAAATCCTCCTGGTACTATAATCCCATTATATTTTGAAAGACTATCTATGTTACCGTTAAGCTCCTCAGAATCTATCCAGTCTATTATTACATTCTTGCCAATCTTAGCGCCTGCATGCTTTAATGCATCATTTACGCTCACATAACTATCAGATAACTTGACGTATTTTCCAACCATGGCAATTTTTACCGAGTCTTTCAAATTAACAAATGAATTTACTATTGCATTCCACTTGTCCCAATTTGTTGAGGTATTGACTAGTCCTATTTTTCCAAATTTTTTGAAAATCACATCTATTATTCCTTGATCGTATAACATCTGTGGTACCATTAGTATGGATTGGGCATCATGACACGAGAAAACATCTTTTTCAGAAACATTAGAAAATAATGAAATCTTTCTCTTTGCTGAGGTTTCAAGAGGTCTACTACATCTCACAGCCATCAAATCTGGCTGAATGCCTATTCTCCTTAGTTCTTGAACGCTATGTTGCGTAGGTTTCGTTTTTTGCTCTCCAACTACATCAAGAGATGGGGCGAGTGTTACATGAACAAAAATGACATTACTTGTTCCTTCCTCTAATCTCATTTGTCGTAATGCTTCTAGAAATGGAAGACTTTCGATATCTCCTACGGTGCCTCCACATTCTACCACTAGAACATCAAGATTTTCACTTTTTGCTATATTTCGTATCCTGTCCTTAATTGCATCTGTTACATGTGGTATTATCTGAACACATGCGCCAAGATATTCCCCTCGTCTTTCCGCTTCTATTACACTTGAATATATCTGAGCAGTAGTTATGTTGTGAGTTCTTGGTATGCTTTGATTTAGAAATCGTTCATAATTGCCAATGTCCATATCGCATTCTCCGCCGTCATCTGTGACAAAAACCTCACCATGTGCGATTGGATTCATGGTACCCGCGTCATAATTCAGGTATGGATCGATCTTAACGCAAGAAACCTTCTGGTTTGAAAGCTGAAGTAATTTTGCTATGGAGGATGATACAACGCCTTTTCCAAGTCCAGACATAACTCCACCAGTTACAAAAATGTATTTTGTCTCTGTCTGCATATCTATGATGGATTTGAGGTATTTTTATTTCTTATTCTGAGATCGTAGTTTTTTTGAGACTCTTTGCAAACGAAGCAATTTTAGACTGGATCTTTGTTTGTGGTATCTTGTCTACCAGTCGCAGAAAAGCACTAGCGACAATTATCCCATCTGCACCTGCCTGTAAAATAGATCTAGCCTGTTCTGCATTATTTACTCCAAAGCCAACACCTAATGGTATTTTTTTACCAAGTATCTTCTTTGCATTTTTTATGGCATCTAATGTGTATTTTTGGAATTGTTGCTGAGTTCCGCCTGTTGTGCCATATACAGAGACTAGGTAGACAAAACCCGATGATACTCCTGCGATCTTTCTTATTCTGTCTTCTGAAGTGTTGGGTGATATAAGAAAAATGGCATCCATGTTATTTTTACGAACAACCTTTAGGTATTGTTTTGCTTCTTCAATTGCCATGTCAGGAAGTATTATGCCATCTATTCCCGCCTTTTTTATAAGGGGGATGAATTTGTCATATCCTTTATTGTACAAGAGGTTTGCGTATGTCATCAAAACTAGCGGTATGTCTGTCTCCTTTCGAATTTTTTGCACAATACTCAAAAACCTTTCAAAATTCATTCCTTTTTGTAGTGCTTTGAAACTTGCATTTTGTATGACTGGGCCGTCTGCTAATGGATCTGAAAAAGGCAACCCTATCTCAATAATATCTGCTCCGCCATTGACTAGACCGCGTACTATGGATATTGTCTCTTTATCGCTTGGGTAGCCAGCCATTGCATAGGCTATGAGTGCCTTCTGATTTCTAGATCTAAGCTCTGAAAACTTATCTTGTATTTTTGACATTTTTATTCATGTATTTTTCTATTACTTCGACATCTTTGTCTCCGCGTCCTGATAATGTGATAACAATAGTCTCATTCTTTGACATCTTTTTTGCTAGCTTTATTGCATATGCCACTGCGTGTGACGATTCTAGGGCAGGTATGATCCCCTCATGTTTTGAAAGCATAACAAAGGCATTCACTGCTTCACTATCGCTTACTGTATCGTAAACAACTCTTTTTGAATCCTTAAGGTATGAATGCTCTGGCCCAACACCCGGGTAGTCTAGACCAGCCGCTATACTATGCGTGTCTTTTATCTGCCCATATTCATCTTGCAGGAGGTAAGTAAGCATGCCATGAAGAATTCCCTTTGAGCCTGACGTTAGAGTAGCTGAATGGTGCTCGGTTTTAATTCCTTCACCACCAGCTTCTACGCCAAACATGGATGTGTCTTCATCAACAAGTGGATAAAATGTTCCAATTGCATTTGATCCTCCACCAACACAGGCTACCACAGAATCCGGAGATTTTTTATTTAGTTCTTTCATCTGTGATAAAATCTCATTTCCAATTACGGACTGAAAGTCTCTAACCATTACTGGATATGGGTGAGGGCCTACCGCCGATCCCAAAAGGTAGTACGTCGTATTTACATTTGTTATCCAATCTCGTATTGCCTCATTTATTGCATCTTTAAGCGTCTGGGTTCCATCCTTTACCGGATACACTTTGGATCCAAGTAGCTTCATTCTGAAAACATTCAATTTCTGTCTCTGTGTGTCTTTGTATCCCATGTAAACTTCAGATTGCAATCCAAGTGCAGCGCACGCCATTGCGGTTGCTACTCCGTGTTGACCTGCACCTGTTTCTGCAATGATTCTCTTTTTTTTCATTCTTTTTGCTAAAAGCCCTTGGCCTAATGTGTTATTGATCTTGTGAGCTCCCCCGTGTAACAGATCCTCTCTTTTCAAGTATATCTTGGCACCTCCGACAAATTCTGTGAGATTCTTGGCAAAATAGAGTGGGGTTGGCCTACCAGCATATTTTTTTAAATAATAATCCAATTCATGTCTGAAATTTTTATCATCTTTAAACTTCAGATATGCTTCTTCTAGTTCTTCTACTGCTGGCACTAGTGTTTCAGGTATGAATCGCCCTCCAAATTCTCCAAATTTGCCGTTTTTAGGATATTTTAACTTCATATTGCTGACACCAATCTTGAAACTAATCCCTTGATATCTTTACTCTTCATAATGCTGCTGCCTACAAGAAAAGCACCAGCTCCACACCGTAGAAGAAATCTTATATCTTCAGGCGTTTCTATGCCGCTCTCAGAAACTAACAATCTATCATCTTTTTTATAGTCTTTGAGAATCGTCTGTGTTGTTTTTAGATCTATCTCGAGAGTATCTAGATTGCGGTTGTTTATGCCCAGCAAGTCTGCTTGTGTTTTTGCAGAGTCGTAAAATTCTTTTTTCGTATGGGATTCAATCAGGACAAGAAGGTTTTTTTTGTGAGCATAATCTATGAACTCGTCAATTTCTTTTGCAAAGTTTCTATCAAAGATGGATTGAATTAAAAGGATAATATCAGCTCCTAATCTCTCAGCGGCATCGATCTGTACCTTGTTTATT
Organism: Nitrosotalea sp.; assembly: GCA_035252445.1. Lineage (GTDB taxonomy): Archaea > Thermoproteota > Nitrososphaeria > Nitrososphaerales > Nitrosopumilaceae > Nitrosotalea. Next base: position 6,258 of record DATFDB010000170.1, read on the forward strand.
ACAATATCTTTCATCAACATTGGTGCTTTTACTTGTTTTCTAATTTCTGCAAAATATTGGGTAGAACCATTAAAGAGATATGGCTGTGTTAAAACTGAAAGCCCCATGGCGCCACCGTTTATCATAGATTTAGCAATTTCTACAGGATCTGAAATTTGTCGTATATCTCCAAGAGACGGTGATGAAAACTTTACTTCTGTAATAAGAGAAGCGTGAGGGTTTTTCTTAATCTCGGTGATGATGTTTTTATCTGATTTTGCAAGTCTAAATTCTACCTCATACACTCCTTCGCTTACTGCCTTTTGTGAATTCTCTACAAGTTTTTCTAACATGTTTTTCAATTGTTTATCACTTCTTCTAATTTGCTAATATTTCCACAATATTTGATGAAGTCTCTAAAAAGACCAATTGATTTTCCGCTGTGGATTACATCAAACGCGATCTCTAATGCTTCGTCAAATCTATCTGATATTCCACATA
>DATFDB010000171.1:0-7334 GCA_035252445.1 Nitrosotalea sp.
AACAAATTTGTCTGATTGAGTTCTCCAAACTCTGTTAATTTCAAGATGATATCCTTTCTTATATAGACACGATCACGATATTCATGTGACAAGGATATCGCCTTTGTTGGATGTAAAATTCTGTATTAAGCTTTTACTCTATAGATTGAGAGGTTATTCTTGATTGCAGATATGCATTAACAATGTTCCTGAACAAGGTTTGACAATTATTTAATTCCACTAATTAAATGAAAGAGGTGTGGGCATCATTTTGAGTTCTACCGTGAAGAAAACTAGAGTTTTTCACAACCCCATCGATCTTAGTGCATGTTCTTCTGGTGACTGTGCCCACAAAAATCATCTTGATATTGCAAAATATCATGAATCAGTAATGTGCTACAAGTTAGATCAATTTGCTATATGTGGCTCATTTTTTCACAACCTCGCTAATATTTTTGCAAAGTCATTTAATTATACTGAAAAAATAAATCGGAATGTAATTGGAATTGATTAGAGATAAATCAGGTGTAAAATTCAACTCAACCACCATGGTAAGTGATTCAAAAGCAGACAATGTTGTCTCTGACTCAATTGCACTATCCGTCAAAAACTTGTCAAAGATCTATGATTCAGTTGCGGGAAAAGTAATAGCATTAGACAATGTCAACTTTACTGTAAAAAAAGGAGAGTTTATTTCTATAGTGGGTCCATCTGGGAGTGGTAAATCTACTCTTCTTAACATGATAGGTGCACTAGACAGACCAACATCTGGGAATGTCTACATAAACAACATTGACATTTTTGCTTTAAATGATTCTGATATTGCTACAATGAGAAACAAACTCATTGGATTTATTTTTCAATCCTTTAATCTAATCAACAGGACAACAGTACTCAAAAATGTAAAACTACCAGGGACCATATCCGGGATGTCTACTACTGAGGCCAACGAGCGAGCAATGAAAATCTTGGAGGCTTTGGGAATTGCCGACAAGGCTACACAAAAGCCTGTTAACCTAAGTGGAGGCCAGCAACAAAGAGTTGCGATAGCAAGGTCTCTAGTAAATAATCCTACAATAGTCCTGGCAGATGAGCCTACTGGAAACCTTGACACTAAAACCGGTGAAGACGTTTTTGATATGCTCAAGACTTTATCGCACAAGTTTAAACGTACAATAATAATGGTCACGCACAATCCAGAACTTGCCGAGTCCACTGATAGATCTATATTGATAAGAGATGGGAGGATAGACAAAGATGTTATCAATTAATTTTAGAAAACATGTGATTACGGCAACCATGTCGATATTTCTGATTGCATTACTGTTGCTTCCGTCGTTTGACGTACATTCCTTCGCGCAGGTATTCCAACAAAATGATTGTTCTGCTCCGATCACTAACTACATAGGTGCTAACTATCAGGGACCTGTAACACTAGATGCATATTGGGTTGATTCAGGATCCCCCTCAGCAACTACCAGTACCGGAATTCCTGTCAAAAAGGAAGTCGGACCTGGAGAAGGCTCATCTGTACTTGCTGTTGTTTTGGATGATCACGGTTCTGCCACTCTTAGTTCAATAACTGGTTTTCTGTCTCTACCATCAGGTTTTGCTCCAACCGGAGAAAGCAAAATACCGCAACTACTTCAACAATACGGCCCTGCGTCAAAAGTGACAAGTAATTATGCTCTAGCCAGCTACTATGGACAAGTTACATCTGGAAGTCAGTTTACTCTATACTTTAACGTAAATGTCCTTCCAACTGCAAAAGTTGGAACATTCAGCAGCAATCTTGTAATTAATTATCAACTAAGTGGTATTATCGGAATGGATTCCGCAGGTAGGCCAATTACCACAAGCACAGAAAGCTGTACTTCAGCTTTGCTTCAAGTGCCAATAGTTCTTCCAGGAAAAGTAATTTTAGATTTATCTTCTGATACACCTAACATATCTCCTGCTAAAGCCTCGCCTATTACACTGACTATATCGAACAAAGGTTCTGCACCAGCTACTGGTGTTGTGGCCACGATTACAAATCTTGGGCAAAAAGGAAATTCGGGTAGCTCAGGTTCTGGCACGTTAACATTATCCTCAACATCTACTAATATTGTCAATCTTGGATCTAATCAGTTTAATCTAGGTAATATTCCAGCTAATAGCTCTGCAACTATAACCACCACTGTTTTTCCTAGTACCTCTGCAGCTGGGCAAACACAGGACGTATCAGTACAACTTACATATGAAAATGCATGGGGAGCACAACAGTCTACTCAATTAAACACTGGATTGGTAATTTCTCCTATGCCACCACAATCATTGAGCCTTAATTATGTTGGAAATACTACCGCTCCTGTAATTACCTCGGGTAATTTGGCCAACTTGAATTTTGCAATTTCAAATAATAGTACAACAGAAGCATCAAATGTAGTGATATCGCTTGTTCCACAATCAACTTCTGTGTCAGTTGTAGGTCAATCAACTTGGACTATCCCTAAATTGGATCCAGGCCAACAACAATATCTCTCTACACAAGTTTTTGCTGCAAATTCTTTGATTGATACTCCAACTTCCTTTACCCTTACAGCAAATTACGTGGCGAATGGGCAGACTCAGACTAATTCCTTAACGTTAGGTGCGTTTGTAGTCGGTGATATCAAACTGCAGATATATGGTCTGGCTATAAGTACAGTAGGAAATTCGCCACAAATTGCAGGTAGTTTGTTAAATCAGGGGAGTACAACTGGACTTTATGGTACAATACAGTTAGCTCCATCTCCATTGCTTGATGCTATAAGGCAAGCCAGGATGGCAAATGGTAACGGTTCCAATTATACATCGTCATTACCACAGGCTGATGCACAATCTGCATCTGGTCCAGGAGGACAAGGTGGTGGATTTGGTGGAGGACAAGGTGGTGGATTTGGTGGACGTGGCTCCGGTGGTGGGGCTGGTGGGCGTGGAATGGCATCATCTCAACAGTTCTTGGGAGATCTTACCGCAGACTCTCCAATCCCATTTAGTATACCAGTTTATGGCTTGAATCTACTTCAACCTGGAAGCTACCCAGTATCCTTCAAGGTTGTATATGCCGATGATCTCAAGAACATACACACAGTTGTTCTAACTCAAAATGTAATGGTTGCTAGAAGCACACCTACACATGTAAAAACACAAACTTCGATTATTGAAGAGATTTTGGGTGATCCTGTTCTTCAACTTGCTATGGGTGTTTCTATTGTAGGATCTATAGCTGCAGCTATACTAATTCGAAAAAGAAAATCCCGTAAAAAACTAAAAATGCTTACGGGAAATGACACTGATATAGTGGCTGTCTTAAAGGACACTGATAAAAAACAAAATGAATCCAAGTGATATATTTTCTCTCGCATATGATGCACTTGTGGATAGGAAAGTTAGAACAATACTTACAGTATTGATGGTAGTATTAGGTGCGAGTCTTGTAGTAGTAATAAACGGCCTAAGTGCTGGTCAATCTGCTTTTTTGGAAAAGCAACTAAGTTCTCTAGCTTCTAATGTCATTTATGCCTCATCAGGACAGCGTTCGTATTACGGCGGAGAGTCATCTCAGGCATCTTTAATCATCAATGATGTAATAGCAAATAAAATTAGAACTTTGCCGTATGTTACCGATGTTGTTCCGCAATATTCCGGTTCAGTAACAATTGATTCGTATGGTAATGTTCAACGTGTTTCTGTAGTTGGGATGGATCCTACAAAGCTAACTGTCATGTTGCCAAACTTATCATTCGTTGACGGTTCTACTCTTGTCCCAAGTGATAGATCAGCAGCCGTAGTGGGTGATACAATAGCAAACCCTGCTGGGGCAACTACTCCATTTGTGATGGTGGGTCAAACACTAAAAATAACATATAGTTATACTGATTCTACAGGTAAATCGCAACAAGAAGTGAGGAATTTTCTTGTAACTGCAATAATGAAGCCATCTGGAAATACACGAATTGATAATGCCCTTGTGATAAGTCCAGATGCTGCAAATCAACTCTTACGTAAATCCGGAAGGTATGACTCCTTGATTATTCAAGTTACTGATGACACTTATGTAAATACAGTTCAGCAAGAGATTACTGATATCTATGGAAAAAATATCGGCATAACTATTCCACAGGCATTTTTACAGGTAAGGCAACAAACAGCACAAGGAAATGCAGTGTTTGTGGAAATGATTGGGTTTATTGCGTTGATTGTAGGGGCAGTAGGAATAGTAACTACCCTTTACAATTCAGTGACCGAGAGAATTCGTGAGATTGGTACCATGAAGGCAATTGGTGCTCAAAACTCATCTATACTGGCACTCTTCTTGGTTGAAGCAGCTTTAATTGGAGTTATGGGTGCTACACTAGGTCTTGTCATAGGAGTGGTAGGTGGATATGCTATGACGAGCTTCCCCTCTCACACTACTGGAGGTGGAGGTCCAGGCGGTTTTGGTGGAGGCAGTATCAGTTCTTTTCCACCTATATTTCTTCCAGTAGATCTAATCAAAGTCTGGTTCTTGTCAGTGTCATTGGCAGTTGGAGCAGGAATATTTCCTGCGTGGAAAGCATCTAAATTATCTCCTATGGTCGCATTAAGGAGAGAATAAATTTCTAAACATTACAGTATAGGGAAAAACTCGTCTCAACATATTTGAAAAATATGTCAACTCTGTGTATTTGATCATTTTATTGTATTATGAACTCAGAATTGTAATTCCGGTAATTTTTTTGATTTCCTCTCGACCCAATCCGCTTGCAGACAAAAATACTGCAAGTTTTACTGCGTCTTGTCCTTTTTCTGATATTTTCAAGATATTGATAATGCCAAGATCAGCTATGCTTTTTGAATCTGCATGTGTATCTTTTTTTTCTGAATTTTCTACATGTTGTATGGTATCGCATTTTTTAGCCTTAAGCAAATTATCTATTCTGGCAAGATCAATTTTTTCTAATTGGCTTTCAAAATCTTTCATATCTGTAAACTCTATTGTAATTTCGCTTCCTGATAGATTGATCTTTATCTGGGCCATGATCTTATGAATAACCCTGTATTATGTCTAAGATTAAATTATTCATTATCAGCCGCCATACCCAGAGTTTCCAACGAACGGTGCACTGGCAGGTTCTTGATACGGTTGTGTTACGTTAATTCCCTGATCATCTGTGACTTTGACCACGCTAAGATCACTGCCCTCTGGTGGAGAAAGTGTAATTTTATCACCTGGATTAAGTAAAGGAATAATGTCTGGCTTTGCAGTTCCACCATAATCTATTTTCACATTAGTGAGTGCGTCAATTCCTGTGTTTTTGATGATTACATGTGTCTCAGTGCCCATGTCATCTTTTATAATGATGGGAGTGACAGAAACGTCATATTTCTGAGTAGGTGCATCTAAAAGAAAAGTGAATGCAAGAAAAATTCCTATTGCGGCAAGGCCTCCCCCAATTGCTATTGAAAGCAGCGTATTTTTCAACTAATAGTGAGTCGTTTACTAAATATTTCAATGATGCTGTATCTGATTTTAACAATCAGGCATATTTCTGATCGAATTTGTTTTCCAATCAGGACAAAAAAATGATATTAAAGTTTTTTAAAATAGCTTGACTTGTTATATTTGTTGAATAATTGTAGATGTTATCAACTGCTTGGTTTGCATGAAGGTGCGACCATACCGGAAATAAAAGCAGCGTATAGAAAACTGGCATTACGATATCATCCTGATAAAAATACCTCGAAACAAGATGGGGAAAAATTCAAGGTTATAACAGAAGCTTATCAAACACTTCGCATGGAACGTGGAGATACTCTGAAATATGAAAAATCAACCGGTTCATACCGTAATGAGAAAGATCTCGGCTCTGCTCCATACTGGATTGATCTTAGCTCTGAAAAATTTCTCAGAGAATTGACTAGATGGACAAAGTATGCAGGAAAGGCGTATGAAGACATTTACAGATACGAACTAGGGCTGCGGAACTATTATGGAAAAACAATACACTTGGCAAACTCAACAATTATTCCTTCTCTTGTTGCACGTTACAATAGAGTACCGCCTTTTCTCACCATGAATATTTACAACTCATTCCTGCGAAAAGGATCGCATAAAATCAAATCTAAACTCAAACTTTGACTTAATCAAAAATGCTAAAATCGAATTTCTCAATTACATAAATCCATTTAGAATAACTTGGTAGACAGCTGGTAACAAAGAATGGTTGAATTAAAATAAAAAAAGAAAATTGTTTATTGACTCTATCTACGTCGTACTGAAGACCATACGCCAACGCCTGTTAATACTGCCGCTACTCCCATTCCAGCTCCCCAACCAGCCATTTGGAGTGGACCTGTGGGATTATCTGAGTCTGAATAGCCAAGCGAAGCACCTGAAGACGTTGTAGGTGTTGTAACGGGTGTAGACGGTTCAGCTGGTGCATATGTACTCTCTGTACTTGGAGTTGATGGTGTACTTGGAGCTGTATTGGTGTTATTTGTCATGCTCATGCTAGAAGGCATGCTGCTAGGTGTAGTACTTGGAGTTGTAGCTGCACTTACAATTACTTGACCTGTCATCCATGGATGGACTTGGCAAAAGTAATTGTATGTTCCAGGATTGTTGAAGGTGAATGTAAAGTCTTTTCCAGATGCAATCAAACTACTATCAAAGATAGTGCCGGTCTGATTGTCTGATGGACTACCACTTGTTACAGTGTGGCTGACTTTGTCATTGTTCTGCCATTCTACAGTTGTTCCTGGTGCTACAGTTACGGTATCGGGACTAAAACAATTGTTCGATTGTGAACAGTTTGGACCCGAACCTGCTCCAGCTGAGATGTTTACAGTTGTTTGTGATTCCTGTGCAAAAGCTGATGGAGCAATTGCGAGAATCGCAACTAGAGTCAAAACGCCAAATAATGCGCTTATAGGTTTCGACATCATACGTCCATTACCACCCTAATCAGTTAATAAATTCTATGAATGTTCTGACTTTGTATCCTAACTATTGTCGCTATAATAAAGCCAAATATGCCCTTTTTTTTAAAATAATAGTGCAAAATATTGCTATCACGGCACAAGTACTATGAGCGATGTACAATAAATACAGGCATAGTATAGATTCAACATGACAAGTACGAAATGTGTTGTATGTGGAATAGGATTCTTTTCTGCCACAGGTTCTGACAAATGTTCAAGATGTGAAGGAAAAGGAAAACCCGAGGCCACAGAAAGTCACGATTCTTGTGGTTGTGGACATCACCATCACTAAACTCGTTTTTTATTCTTTTGAAAATCTTGCAAAGTTTTTTATTTTTTAATCTTCTACTGTAAATATTTATTATAAT
>DATFDB010000172.1:0-4106 GCA_035252445.1 Nitrosotalea sp.
CGGCCTTTGGGTTTTTAGCTATTGCCACAATCATCATACTTCCAGCATATGCTGATCAAACAATACAAGCAACAAGTGGTGGTACCATCGATGTGGGCTTTGCGACTGATCCTGCAAATCCCACGCCTGGAGGCCAGACAAATCTCAACATTAGCTTCATTAACAAATCAACGCATTCCGTTCAACAGCACATAGATTACAAAATCACCATAATGGAAGGAAACAACCAGATTGGTGGTACTGGACAAATTTTACATACCGCAGAAGGTTCAATTGGCTATCCCTTCCAATTTCCGGACGCTGCAAAATATCAGATAATCATAGAGGTAGATGGAATACTCTTCCAGCCAATTCCGCCTGAAACTGCCACATTTACCGTCGATCTTAGTGGCGGCGGAAGCACGAATGCAAATACATCTTCAAATTCCAATTCCACATCATCAAGCGGTGCACAAAACTCTGTGATTCCATCATGGGTTAAGAAGACTGCTGGCTGGTGGTCATCAGGTCAAGTAGGCGACCAAGACTTTGTCAAGGGAATACAATACATGATACAAAACGGAATAATGCAAATACCACAACAATCAAGCTCATCTGCAACATCAGGAGCACAATCTATTCCATCATGGGTTAAGAAGACTGCGGGTTGGTGGTCATCAGGTCAAGTAGGCGACCAAGACTTTGTCAAGGGAATACAGTGGCTCATTTCTAACGGCATAATCACAGTTTAACTCTGGGATGGCAAATAACTTGACCACTAATTTTGTTACGCAATGCTTAAGCGATAATGCCTCGTATGGTGTCATACATGTCAGGAAATAGTCCAGACCTCAGAGACAAGGTTGCTGATAGTCGAGGCTTTTTCAAGAAACTTCAGCTTGCAATCCCAGGGCTCAAAGAATATCGAAAACTTGAAGACATAAGAGCTGCAGACGAGTTGCTCAGAAAACAAGTATTTGACAAATTAGACGGTGCAAAGGGTAAGCTTGAGGCATTAAGAAAAGCTATGGCAGACAAGGGTGAATTTACTACTCTGACTCCAATTGGTTCTGCCATTTCACGGATACAACAGATATCCGGAGAAGTGTTTCACTCCCAGCAGGGTTCTGCAGGCATATCACCAAACATAAGAATAGATGAAAACACATTAAACAAATTATATGAATACGATTTCAATTTTGTAAACAGTGCAGAACAAATTTTTTCTACAGTTGACAGTTCATTGAATGATTACATGTCAGGTACAACTACTTCCCAGGCAATTGCTTCCAAGATAGGTCCATTGATAGACGACTTTAACCACTCGTGGAAACAAAGACTTGAATCGGTTGAGAACATATTGGTAACAAAGTAGGAAATAATGAAAATGATAATAACAAAAAAGGAAAAAAGTGGTTGACAGATGTTCGGGCATAAAAAAGATCCAGATTTTGGCGGAGGAAGTGTAGTTGGTTCCACTACAATAGAGTGGGACTCACAATACAAAGAAGGCAACATAATGTGGAAAGTTCCCCGTCTGATTCGACTAAATGATAACATTGTAGTAAGAGAAGATGAGATTGCAGTATTTTTCAGAGATGGAAAGGTATTGACATATTTTGATAAACCAAATAGGTATGCGCTGACAGACTTTAATGCTCCAATAGTTGGAGGTCTTTTGAAATTTTTCACGGGAGTGCAACAAGCTGCCGAAGTATATTATTTGCAAAACAGATACATGGACGGCAAATTTGGCTCAGCGCAACCATACCAATTTGTTGACCCTGTCTTTGGAGTAGTAAATCTTAGAATTTTCGGAGAATATAGGTGGAAAATATCTCAGCCAGAAAACTTTGTCAACCAGTTTGTAGGCACATTTGCAGCCCAGACTTCGGACGATGTAGAATCAAGACTCAAGGAACAGATGGTTCTTCTAATATTCAATGCAGTGGGAAAGATGAAAGACAATGGTTTGAAGGTGACTGATTTGGCTGCCAATTTACAAAACATCGAGCAAGTTGTACTTGCCAACTCGACTACTAACTTTTCCCAGTACGGAGTAGAGATTAACAAGATATCAGGACTAACAATAAGCCTCCCAGAAGAAGTGCAAAAGGCAATTGATACAAGATCACAAATGTCTGTTCTCGGAGTCAACTACTTGCAGTATCAAGCAGGTCAAGCAATGACTGACGCTGCAAAGAATCAAGGAGGTGTTGCAGGGGCAGGCGCTGGAATCGGTGTCGGATTTGGTGCAGGTTCAGGATTAGGATACATCATGGCGGGACAGATGGCACAAGGAATGTATCAACCCCCAATGAAGCAATGTGTCAAATGCGGCATGATGATGCCTGTATCAAACAACTTTTGTCCAAATTGCGGTTCAGGCCAACAGCAGACTCAACAGCCAAAACCTCAAGAGGGAATATTGTGTCCGCAATGTGGAACCCACATTACAAGCGACTCCAAGTTTTGCTCAAACTGCGGCAAGCAGCTAAAAACAAGTTAGGAAAAAAACATGTATTGCATCAAGTGTGGCTCCCAACTTCCAGATGACGCGGCTTTTTGCATAAAATGCGGTGCAAAACAAGAGGCTGTTCCAGCTCAGCAAGAACAACCAGTTGAACAAGTGTCAAGCCCATCACAGGGAGTAACAGAGATCAAATGCCCAAGCTGTGGTGCACCCATAGCTCCCAAGTTTGGAGAGATGGTAATAACGTGCGAATATTGCGGCAGTAGTATTACTCTTGAAAACAAGGGATGGAAAAACATAGCAAAGCATACCATGCTTCCAATATCATTAATTGATAAAGACGATGTAACTGCAAAACTGAAAAAGATGATGGACAAGGGTTTGTTCCACAGACACTTGCAAGAGACATCCACTCTGGAAGAAATCAATTTGAGCATGGTTCCGTATTGGATAGTTCCAGTTGCAGCAAGAACCAATCTTGTTGCAACAGACATTGCGGCAGAGGTAGGAAACATTGCCACCACAGCAGCATTGATGGGTGTAATGGGTGGTGCAATGGGCGGAGGATTTGGCGGAGGGCGAAGAGGCGGAATGGGTGTTGGGATGATGGACGGCATGCTCATGGGCAGCATGCTAGGAGGAGGCGGGATGATGGGCTCTGCAAATACAAAAAAAGCATACACTATTGACGAGAATTACAACTGTCCTGTAATTGCGCTCAAGGCACTTACAATGTATCAGCCTCATGATTACGAGTTTGCATTAGACGGGCGAGTTGATTTTGATCCAAAAAAGATTCCAAAGTCAGTCAAGATTTTAAACGGCGACATAAATGAAGATGCGGCAAAAAATCAAGCCAAGACAATAGCAGACAGGCTGCAGACAGACAGGGCACATTCAAAATACCACATGATACAGCAGATGCAAACACAACTAGATGTTTCAAATGGCGAGCTTTTGCATGCCCCCATCTGGTTTGCCAAGTATGACCACAAGGGAAAAAAAATAATCCTAGTGATTGATGCAAACTCGGGTGCTGCAATAAACAGCATAGGTCTGTAGAATCAGTTTACTTGAGAAAATATGTCTTAACAGAGTCCAGGACATCATGAACTGGCGATACATGGCCAAATTCATCCATGGCAAGGTCATGGGTCTCAAGTATCTTCCTTTTGTTATCAGGCTCGTCTTTTAGAAACACAATCAAGTCTTCCAACCTATCGGCTAGTTTTAGCTGGTCTTCTGGAAATACTTGGTTTAGTGCATTGATGTCACCTTCATCAAGTGTGTTACCATGAGGTGAAGCTTTTGAGAGTACACGTATCATGGAATCAATCTTTGAAATTGTTTCGTCGGCATTCTTTGGGCTCATTTCTTAAAAACAACCAGAGCATGTAGATATAAAAATCACACCTTTATTCTTGCTTAGTTAATGGATCAAATAGATATCATTTCACATTCTAGTTTGGCATGACAAGCAATAGTATAATAATAATTACAGATCTTATTGTTTTATGAATACAGTAAGAATTCCAAAAACAATTAACTTTGGTAAAGATGCGTTATCTGAAACACAATATCCAAAAAATGCACTTGTTGTTACAACAGCTCCACCCGAAGTATCAAAAAAATGGCTTACAAAAATGAAGATAGA
>DATFDB010000173.1:0-9025 GCA_035252445.1 Nitrosotalea sp.
GGCGCAAACATTGACTACATCGAGAGTCTGATGGGCGCTGGATTTAAGATAAACAATCCAAACGTGACCAAGTCATGTTCTTGCGGTCACTCGTTTAGCACATCTTAAATTCTGATCTTTTAATTTTTATTTTTTGGTACTCACTGTCAAGTGTATCTAGACTGTAATCAAAGTCATTGTAGTGAGCACGTGCGGCACGGTACGAATCTTTCCCGTAATTATCTTTTCAAGAACACTTGAATCCGGACTTTCTATCTCAACTATGATATCATACAGTCCAAGAACTCCTGTTACACTTTTTATTCCCTGCACTTCTGAGAGTTTTTTTATAATCTGAGATTCCTTTCCAGTCTCGCAATGTATAGCTACAAATGCTTTGGTCATATCAGGTCAAGAAGACAGTCTTGTTTATGGCCAGAGGCCTCTAGCCTCGTATGCTTCAAGTACACGTCCCACTGCAAGAACCATGCTTGCCTTTCTCATGTCTACGTTGTGCTTTTTGGATAACGCATACGTGTCATTGAATCCCTTGACAATGTGGTGCTCCATCTTGCCTGCCACCTCGTCAAATGTCCAGTAGTACCTCTGCAAGTTTTGCACCCATTCAAGATATGATATGCAAACTCCTCCAGAGTTTGCCAAGATGTCAGGTATTACCATTATCTTGTTTCTGTGCAGGACCTCGTCGGCTTCTGGTGTTGTCGGTCCGTTTGCCGCCTCTCCAATTATTTTACAATCAATATCTTTTGCAATCTGTGGTGTTATTTGGTTTTCAAGTGCTGCTGGAACTAGCACGTCACATGGGGTTGTCAATAGCTCTTCTGTTGATACCTTTTTGCTTCCGGGATACCCGACGACGCTGCCATTTTTTGTCTTGTACTCTAGTACTTTTTTGGAATCTAGTCCTTTTGTGTTAACTATAGAACCCTTTGAGTCGCTTACTGCAATTATTTTTGCGCCCATCTTTTCAATATACTCTGCCGCAAATGTTCCTGCGTTGCCGTACCCCTGGATTACCACCTTTGCGCCCTTTAGTCGCAGTCCAACTTTTTTGGCAGCCTCTCTCACACAGTAAGAGACACCGAGACCTGTTGCAACATTTCTTGCCTGCGAGCCTCCGATAGGAATTGGTTTTCCTGTTATCACTGCAGGCTCTCCCTGTCCGTGCAGTACGCTGTACACATCCATTATCTGTGCCATCTCTTTTCCAGTTGTGTAAACATCAGGAGCAGGAACGTCTTTTCCAGGTCCTATAATTTCTGAAATTGCATATGCGTATCTTCTAGTGAGTCTCTCTTTTTCTCCAGCTGATAGTCTTTTTGGATCGCAAATGATTCCGCCTTTTCCGCCACCAAATGGAACATCAACTATGGAACACTTCCATGTCATCCACATGGATAGTGCCTTTACTTCTTCAATTGTTACACCTGGGTGGTATCGTATTCCGCCCTTGAAAGGTCCTCGAAAATCATTGTGTTGTGATCGAAATCCCGTGAAAACCTTGATTCTTCCGTCATCCATTTTTACCGGAAGCGATACAGTCAAAACTTTTTTTGGGCTTGCAAGCATTTCATGTACGCCTGGATCAAGCTTCAAAATTTTTGCGGCAGAAGCAAGTTGCTTGAGTGCATTCTGCCATGGATCTATCTTATTCAAACCCTACTCATTTGCTCACAAGATATTCTATTTAAGTTTGTTGAGATGAGTCGCCTTTTTGTTTTTGAGGTTGCCCAGATACCTGACTTGAAGAACCAAGCTTGGACGAGATTTGATTTCGCAGATCATCGTCTGTCTTGTTGGCACAATCAATTCCAAGTGTCTGTGCCATCAGTTCAAGTTTCTGTCTTTCAGTTGTTACAGGTCCCTGCACAGGGATGCTAAAATCGCCTTTTGCCATCTGGATCTCTTTTTGTACAGTCGATTTTGTCTTGTTAAACTCCCCCATTATCTTGCCCAGCTTGCGCGATGCCTCTGGCATGCGTTTTGTTCCAAGAAACATTACAAGCGCCACAAACGCTATCACTATCCAGTCATTTCCCATTATAGTCAGGGAGAAGTCAGTCACGTGTGGTTTTGCACCATTTCCGAAATTAAAGCTTTCATACTATTTGTAGGCTGCAACTATTACAGCGCCTCCCATCATTCCTGTCTCAAACTCTACTCTTGAAAACTTTTCAAGCAGCAAAGATTCTAGTTTTTTGTTTTGTGGCCACAACTTGTACGTGTCATAGAGTGCAGCAAACTTGAGCCCAAGCCTTCCCCCTGCCACAACTGCAATCACAGGAAGTATTGCGCGGAGATAAAATGAGACGCCTGCCCTGACAACTGGATTGTCAGGCTTGCCAAGGTCGACTAGCACAAAGCGCCCTCCCTTTTTCAGTACGCGGTGTATCTCAGATATTGCAGTGCGGAGGCTTATTGCATCACGCAAGCAGTATCCGCAAAGAACATCATCAAAGTTTTCATCCCTAAAGGGCATGTGCTCAAAGACACCGCAAGTAAGAGAGGGAGTTTTTGCAAAAAGCCTGCTTGTGTTTTTTAGCATTGGCCGCAGCGGATCGTATAATGAAATCTCCAGATCATTTTCACATAGCTTCATTGCAGTCTTTGACATGTTGCCAAATCCAGAGCCTGCATCAAGAACCTTGTCTCCTTTTTTTACTCGATTAGAAATTCCACGCTCTCGAAACTCCAAGTCTTTTCCAAGCGAGATAAACGAATTTACTCTGTCATATACTGGAATTATTTGCTCCAGAACATCAAGTACCTGACCCCAGCTGCTTCCAAGACCCACATGGAACTAAAAATGGGCGCATATTATATGTCAATCAGGATTTCATTTCAGATAACACGGCAGTTATCCCATCTTGGTATGACGGATACGCCATGTTGCATATCTTTGATATCTTGGAGTTTGATGCCTTGACTGATGTTGTAAGCAATGTTACAAAGTCTTGCCCCAATGCAGTCTTTGCCAAAAATGCAGGAACTGTTCCAGGCTGTTTTGCTCCAAGTTTTGAGCAGACAAAATTTACAAACTCTGAAAAAACAACAGGGGTGGAATCAGTGACTAGAAACGATTGGTTTGTCTGGTTTTTCTCTGCAATTGCAACCAGTGCAGATACCACGTCATCTACGTGCACAAGGCTTCTGAAATATTTTCCAGAGCCTGGAATCCTAAACGAGTTTCGCTTGAGCCTTTCTATCATCATAGACTTGAACCAGCCGCCGTTTCCGTACACATCGCCAAGATATGCAACGGTAAATGGAATCCCGTACTGGTTACAGTTTTCCTCAAGATATTTTTGTGCCTCTAGCCTGATCTTGGCGTATTCAGTATTTGGATTTGGGCTTGTGCTCTCATCGATGACACTTTCTTTTGTATCACCAAACGCCCCAAGCCCTGAGACGTATACAAAGAACTTGGCCCTGTCTTTTACCCTGCTAAACAGGTTTACAGTCCCGTCATAGTTTACCCTTCTTTGCACCTTCTTGTCTTTCTCGCCAGGCCATACCGCACCAAGGTGGTACACAACATCATACGAGTCTTCTGTAAAATCAAAATCAGGATAAGTCAGGTCGCCCTCAACTATACCAGCTTGCAAGTTTGTTGTTTTTCCCGGGCGGACAAGTGCAGTTACTGCATCTCCTCGCTTGACAAGCCTATCAACCAGCCTTGTGCCAATAAATCCAGTGGCTCCAGTTACAAGTACTGCCAACAGATTTCATCTGGAATTTCTTGCTTAAAGGTTTGACCCAAGATGGGTTTCAGAGAGTAACCAAAAATTAAATCAGCCGATATAACTTTGTGACCTAGTGCAAACGTGCCCCAAGTGCAAGTCCAAGATCGAAGTACAAAAGACATTTAACCAAAAATTCCTTTTCAGCTGCTCCCAATGCAAGATAGAAGATGTAATAGACTACAAGAAAAATATCGACGAGGCATATCTAGAGTTTTTGCTAAAGTTTGACGAGGGCAAGATTCCGACAAAGAAAGAATCGCAGGACTCACTTGAAAAAGAGGGCCTGCTCCAAAGCGAGGACGAGATAAAAAAGATGATTGGAAAAACAAAGATAGATGAGATAACAAGGCAAATATTATTTTCAAAAAAACTTTACGTGTCACATTTTAGATCAATTGCAGAACCAGACCCTGCCATGGGCTCGGCAGTAGAAGAGTCGGGTCTTGATGAGAGAATAATTGATGTCTTGAAATCAAAAGGAATATCAAACTTTTACAAGTTTCAGGAAGATTCCATACATGACATCACATTTGGAAAAAATGTCGTCATAACTGCGCCTACGGCATCAGGCAAGACAGAGGCCTTTGTGATACCTATACTGCAAAAAGTAGCAGACAGCAGGGCGCCAGAGCACAGCGTGCAGGCGCTCTTTGTATATCCAACAAAGTCTCTTTCGCGCGACCAGTACCCAAAGATTAGAGACATTGCAGAAAAACTAGGCCTTGGGATTGCAGTCTTTGACGGGGACACAAAAGAAGATGAGAGGAGAAAAATTTTGGATTCTCCTCCTGAGATACTGATAACAAACTTTGATGTTCTGCATTACCACTTGTGGCACAGGACAAAGTTTGCGTCATTGCTAAGTACAGTAAGGTTTCTTGCAGTAGACGAGGCGCATGTCTATTCTGGAATATTTGGCTCTAACGTGCATTACATCATCAAGAGGCTAAAGAGAATCTGCCCCAAGGTCCAGTTTGTGGCCTCTTCTGCAACACTTGACAACGCACTCTCTTTTTGCCAAGACCTCTTTGGGGTTGAGATGGTCCAGGTGGAAGGGTCTGGAAAAAAAGGAAGGATAGAGTTTTGCATGCTTTTTCCATCTCTTGCGACCCAGCGCGCGTTGATGATTGATATACTAAAAAAACTTACAACAAAAAAACACAAGACGCTTGTGTTCAGCAACTCGCACCTAAACTCTGAGCTCTTGGCATTGCAGGCAAGGCGGCAAAAGATAGACATCAAGGTGCACAGGGCAGGCCTTATGGCAAACTATCGCAGGTCAATTGAAAACTTGTTCCGAGCAGACAAGCTGTTGTCAATATCTGCAACACCAACACTTGAGCTTGGAATTGATGTTGGAAACGTGGACGGCGTGATTTCTTCTACAATTCCAATAAACCGCCTGGTTCAAAGAATTGGCAGGGCCGCAAGAAAGGGACAGGACGGATACGCATTTTTGGTTCTGGGAAATGACCCAATATCGCAATACTACAAGAACCACCCAAAAGATTACTTTGAGGACGTGGAGCAGATCTATATCGACCCAAAGAATCCATTTGTAGAAGAGTTTCAGGTTCTTGCAATGGCATGCGACAAGCCCATTGCAAAGCACGAGCTGCAAGAACATCGAGCCGTTATCCAAAAACACCTTGACGTTGGCAACCTGGTCATAGTTGAGAACAGATACGTCCCAAACATTGCACAGATCAAGGGCCTCTTAGAAGACTATAGCATCAGAGGAATTGGAAAATCAATTGACATATTTCTTAACGGAAAAAAAGTTGGAGACAGGATTCTTCCTATTGCGCTAGAAGAGTTGCATCCATCTGCAATCTATTTTCTTGCAGGGATTAGATACCGCGTCAAGGAGCTTGGATACCCAGAAAACATGTCGGCAAAGCTTGAGGCCCTGCCAAGAGACTATCCATACTATACCAAGGCGCTCACAGAAGAATGGCCCACAATTGAGACAGTATATGAAAAGCGCAACTCAAATGGAATAGAGGTTGCGTTCTGCAAGATGCACATACAAAAACGTGTGTACGGATACGTCAATATCGAGCTTGGCCAGGAGGTAACTCAGGGACAAAAGGTCACACTTGAGAGGCCTCTTGATTATGATTTTGTAACTAAAGGCATTGTATTCAAGGCGCCAAGGCCGCTCGGTGAGATAAGCCATGCCGAAAATGAAGAATATACAGAGGCAAGCGGATACCACGCAACGGAACACGTAGTGATAGAAGGGAGCAACATGATAACAGGCGGAGTCTCGCAAGACCTGGGCGGAATATCTCTTGGCACGTCAGGCCTAATCTTTGTGTATGATTCTGCAATAGGTGGAAACGGTGCAAGCAGGGCACTCTATGACAGGCTTGAAAAAGCGTTTGAGCGCAGCCTGCATATAGTAAAAGAGTGCCCGTGCAAAAACGAGTCTGGTTGCCCAAGATGCACATTTTCCTACAGGTGTGGAAACAACAACGAGTACCTACACAAGATGGCAGCAGCAGAGATACTGCAGAGAATTTCTGACGGCGAAAAGACAGAGATTACAGAGCCTACAGAGGGAGACAGGCCGCTTGTCTAGAACTTCTTTTTTATACCGCACCACAAATGACAGAAATTATTAACATGTTTTTAGAATAGTATCACAATGGAAAAGATTGCAGTTGTTACAGGTAGCTCAAGCGGCATAGGCTTTGAGACCGCGCTTGCACTGGCAAGGGAGGGCTATTACACATATGCAACAATGCGCAATACAAGAAAGGGCGGTACCATACTTGATATTGCAAAAAAAGAGAACTTGAAGATTGAGGTGCTTGAGCTTGACGTTGACAGGGAAGACACAATCAAAAATTCCATAGCAAAAATAATTCATGACAAGAAAAGAATCGACATTCTTGTAAACAATGCCGGATATTTCCTTGTAGGGTGTCTTGAAGATCTATCAGTAGATGACGTCAAGGCACAGTTTGAGACCAACTTTTTTGGCGTGATTAGAACAATACAGGAGGTTCTGCCTACCATGCGCAGCCAAAAATCAGGAATCATTGTAAACATCAGTTCAGTTGCAGGAAGGATTGGCTTTCCAGTAACTCCAGCGTATATCAGCTCCAAGTTTGCACTAGAAGGCCTAAGCGAGTCGATGCGATACGAGCTTGCTCCATTTAACATAAAGACGGTAATAATAGAGCCAGGCGTAATCAAGACAAACCTCTTTGCCACACTGAAAAAGACTACAAAACCAGGCTCGGTCTATAACGACATCACTGAAAAAGTGATGCAGGGACTGACAATGATGTCCCAGATGGCAACCCCTCCACAAGAGGTGGCAAGAACCATAGTAAACGCAGTAAAATCTGAGAATCCACTTCCAAGGTATCCCGTAGGCAACGACGCAGTGATGTTTCTTGAGGCCAAGAAAAACAAGACAGACATTGAGTTTGAAAATTACATAAAAAAGGAACTTTTTGACTAGATTTCTTCCGTATGTACGATATTTTTCATATCTTGATTGATATTAATCAAAAATTGTAAGAGTTTTTCATATTATTTTTGAATAGATTGATATACGTCGGAAAGTCAATTTTTGTCAAAGTCAACAGATTTAGGTAAAAAATACGGTGAATATTGAAAATGAAATGGAAGACATTACAACACAACGGTATTGCGTTCCCGCCCCCTTTTGAATCAAAGAGGATAGCAGTCAAGATAAAGGGCGAGAGTGTTCCACTAACACTGGATGCGGAAGAGATGGCCTACCAGTGGGCAAAAAAGAAGGACACTCCATACGTCAAGGATGCGACATTTCAAAAGAACTTTCTCTTAGATTTTGCAAAAGTGCTTCCAGAAAAGTATAGAAAGATATCATTTTCAGAGATTGATTTTTCAGATGCGTTCAAGGTTGTAGACAAAGAAAATGACGCCAAGCTTACTGTAACCAAGGAAGAAAAAAAGAAGATTGCTGCCACAAGAAAAGAGATCAAAGAGAAGATGAAGTCCATTTATGGAAAAGCCATAATGGACGGAAAAGAGGTCGAGGTTGCAAACTGGATGGCAGAGCCGCCAGGCCTTTTCATAGGACGTGGAGACCACCCGTTAAGGGGAAGATGGAAGCCAAGAATTACTGAAAAGGACGTAACGCTAAACCTTGGAAAGGATGCCAAGGCACCACCTGGAAAGTGGGGCCAGATAATCCATGAGCAGGATTTCATGTGGCTTGCAAGCTGGGAAGACAGGCTTACTGAAAAAAGAAAGTATGTCTGGCTCTCAGATACTTCTGACCTGAAGCAAGGGCGCGACAAGATGAAATACGAAAAGGCGACAAAACTTTCAGAGCATATCAACAAAGTTCTTGATGCCATAGTCAAGAAAATGTCCGACAGGGATGAAAAGATAAGAAATGTAGCCACTGTAAGTTATTTGATTTACAAGACAGCAATGAGGGTGGGAGACGAAAAGGATCCCGACGAGGCAGACACTGTAGGTGCCACAACGCTTCGAGTGGAACACGTCAAGCTAAAGCCCAACGTAATAGAGTTTGACTTTCTTGGAAAAGACAGTGTAAGGTGGCAAAAGCCCTTACACATAGAGGAAAAGGACAAGGTCTTTTATGAGAACATGCGAAAACTTACTGAAAAGAAAAAGCCAGATGACTTGGTTTTTCACAATATCACATCAAGGCATGTAAATGAGTTTTTGAGTGGAATCGTAAAAGATCTTACAGCCAAGGTATTCAGAACTTATTTGGCAACAAATGTAGTGAGAAGCTACCTAAAGAAGGTAGACAACTTGAATTCCAAGTCGGAGAACATCAAGATTTACCACGCCAAGCTTGCAAATCTAGAGGCTGCCATAACATGCAACCACAAGAGGACAATACCCAAGAGCTTTGAAGAGTCGCTCCAGAAGAAAAAAGATGCACTAAAGAAGCTCAAGGAGACGGCACCCAAGACCGAGAAGCAGGCAGAAAAACAAAAACAGCGGGAAGAAAAAATGAAACTTGCAATCGAGCTTACAGAAAAGACCCGTGACTATAACCTTGGAACGTCACTGCGCAATTACATTGATCCAAGAGTAGTAAAAGCATGGTCAGATGAGGTCGGACTCGAATGGGAAAAACTTTACACCAGTGCGTTGCAGAAAAAATTCCAGTGGGTCGCAAAAGAAGACATTAACTGGAAAGAGATCTCTCAAGCATAGTCTCATCGCATTAATTTTCAGTTTAGAGATTTATTCAGAAAACCGCAATGCAAAAGTGTTCTTGTTGTATTTCACATCAATCT
>DATFDB010000174.1:0-2993 GCA_035252445.1 Nitrosotalea sp.
TTACCATATTTTCTAAGCCTTCTTCCTTCTTCTAACATTCCCGAAGTTTCTGTGCTGACAACTTCTAGGCTAACATCTCCCTTTACAATTCTAACAATCTCTTCCATAGCTTTTTGTGGGTCTCCTCCTTCTTTTGCTAAAAGCGATGGATTAGTTGTAATGCCATCTACAAGACCCATGTCATTGTACAATTTTATCGAAGCAAGATTAGCAGTGTCTAGGAATATTTTCATTGTTTCTTACTCCTGATATCTTTAACAGCATTAGATATATGAATTGATGTTATGCCGTGTTTTTCCAATAGTAATGAAATCTCACTGTCTCGTGCAGATTCACCAAATTGGTCTCGTGCACCTATTCGTCTCATAAGCACAGGATATTTTTCAGATACAACCTCAGATACGGCAGAACCAAGTCCTCCCATTATGTTATGTTCCTCACATGTTACAATTCCACCTGTTTCACGAGCCGTTTTTTCCAAAAGATCAGAATCTATAGGCTTGATTGAAAACATGTCTATAACCCTACACGAAATTCCTTCTTGTTTCAAAGCATCAGATGCATCAAGAGCCATTTGTACTGTGATTCCACATGCAACAATAGTACAATCAGAACCGTCACGCAATACAATTCCTTTACCCATTTGAAATTCTTGTGTTTGTGAATGTATGATCGGAGTTTTTGATCTAGCCATCCTCATGTAAAATGGGCCGTATAATTGCGAAATTAATTGAATCAGCTTTTCCACTGCAACAGTATCTGCTGGAATCAAAACTTTCATGTTTGGAATGGCTCTCATTATAGCAATATCTTCAATTTGTTGATGTGAGCCACCATCAGCGCCCACACTCAATCCGCCATGAGAAACAACCATTTTGACATTTAGTCCATTTTTCCCGTTTCGTGTAGGATATGCAATTGCATTTCTTATCTGATCAACGCACCTACCAGGCAGAAATGCTGCATATGTGCTTGCAAAAGGAATCTTGCCTTCATTGGCAAGACCTGCTGCAATAGTTATCAAATTTCCTTCTGCAATGCCCACATTGAAGAACCTATTTGGAAATTTTTTACCAAATGGCCTTGTTTTGAGCGAATCGCTAGTATCAGCACCAACTACAACTATGTTTTGGTTTGTCTCACCCATCTTGATCAAAGTGTCCCCATAGACAGTCCTCATATCTGCAAATTCAGTCATACAAAGCCAGCCTCCTTTGCGATCTGGATAAGTTCAGATTTTTTCTTGCCTACTTCATGAAGATCTATCCACTTTGTTACAAGTTCAGAGCCACCAAGGCTATGTGCTTTATTTATCAAAAGTGTTCTTCTGGCATGCATCAAACGCTTCCTAAATTCTGTTATAACAAAACGTACATCCTTTTGTCCTATTATGGCACTGCCTCCAACGAATACTCTTGCGCCATCTAAAAAGCATGATTCTACGTTTGTCAAGTCTACTCCGCCATCAGCCTCTATTAGGCCTTGGAAGTTTTTTTCTGCAAGGAATCTTGATAGTCTTTGAGTTTTTTCGTGAGTAGCTTCAATGTATTTCTGCCCAGATTTGCCTGGGATAACAGACATTATTATCAACTGATCTAAATCTGGAATAAATTTCTCAGCCCAAGAAGGAAATTCTGTATCTGGATTGATTGCAAGACCAAGGCTTACTTCGTTTGAACGCAATACATCGTGAATTTCTCCAAAGCTTGATTCATCACAAACTTCGGCATGAACTGTTATGACATCACTACCAGCATTAACATAATCTCTAACATGTTTTACTGGTTCATTTATCATCAGATGAGTATCAAATGGTATGGGAGTTATGGGTCGAAGTTGCTTTATTTTTTCATGATCAAATGTTTTGTTAGGAACAAACTGCCCATCCATGACATCAAGATGAATGAAATCTGCCCTTCCATGTGATGCCCTTTTTACTTCATTTTCCAGATTAGCCATGTCTCCTGCAATGATAGATGGAGCGATAAGAAAGTGACAGTCAATTTCTAATTCTATTATTGGAGCAATTTTCGGACTGGGGGCAACACCATGCCATTTTGGATTGTCTTCCATATGTTCAACAGATTTTCCTTTGATGGTGCGTGCCACAATTATAGAGGGAGTGCCTTTTGTTTGCAATACAGAGTTTACCGCCTTTGCAACTTGTTCTATGCGATGACCATCAATTTCTAAAACATTCCAGCCAAAAGATCTCCATTTATCCCCCACCTTCCATCTTGCTGCATTTTTCCACATTTCGGAAATGTCATCACCAACCAATTCTTCATCAAGAGGCATGACGCGTTCGGTATAGTCGTCTTGTTGGATGAAATTCCTATCTAAGAAAACTGTAAGGTTATCAAGTTTAAATTTAGAGCCAGCCATTGCTGCTTCCCATACTTGCCCTTCATCAGACTCGCCATCTCCAATTATAGTGTAAATATGGTGATTTTGGCTGTCTATTTTTGCTGCTAAAGCCATTCCAATTGAAAACGACAGGCCTAGACCAAGCGAGCCTCCGCAGAATTCTACTCCAGGACATTTGAAGTCCGGATGGCCTTGTAGTTTGCTGCCAAATTTTCGCAAAGTTTCAATTTCTGATTTGTCAAAATATCCTGCAACTGCTAAATTAGAAAAGAGGCCAGGAGACGCATGACCTTTTGATAGAACTAGTCTATCCCTGTCCTTCCAAAGAGGATTTTTTGCGTCATGTCGTAAGAATTTGTAATACATGCAACCTATAATTTCTGCCATGGAAAACGAACCACCAGGATGTCCAGAGCCAGCAGCTGTAGTTCCTTTAATGACAAGTTTCCTGGCCTCTCTTACTCTTTTGAGGATATGGTAGTAATTTAGGCCCATATCCGTTCTAAAATTTGAATTTCTAAACAAGCATTTTGCGAACTTAGATTCATGAGGTTTATCGTATTTGGAGCCAATAAAAAGTTATTTTCATAAAATTTTAATTCGAACCAAAGCCAATTAGATATGTG
>DATFDB010000175.1:0-4084 GCA_035252445.1 Nitrosotalea sp.
GATGGGAGAAGAAATTTCTGGTCTAGACGCAGACGATCTTCTAAAGGCAGCTAAATCCAACCTTGACACTTTGATAACCAAAGACACAATGCCAATGGAAATTGGATTTGCAAACTCTGAAGATTCGAAAATAGAAAGCGACGATCTAGGACCTGGAAAAATAGCAATGATGTGTATGAAAATAGGTGGTGAAACATTCTTTCTGGGATGGGCAGATGCTAATAACATGCAGAATGGGTTAAGAGAAGAAATTGCAAATCATTTCTCTAAAAACGAATGCAATCTACTTGAGATTTGTACTTCAGATACTCACTATAAATCAAGGAATGCTAGAAACAAACATGGGTATTTTGAATTTGGAAGCCTTGCAAAGGCAGATGACGCCAAATCGTGGTTTTTGCAGCTTGCTAGAAAAGCCGAACAAAACCTATCTGCGGCGTCATTTGAATTACTGGCACAAGAAACCAACGTAAAAGTAATGGGAACAAAACAGTTTGAAGATTATTCAAAGGCTCTTGACAGGGCTATGCGTATGACACAAGGATTCCTGGTTCTAACCACTGCATTTTTCTTTTATACCATGTTTCAGACTTGAGTCATTCGATATTGCCATAAAACTCGTCACAGAAAGAATCTAGATGATGGATGGGAATTATGGGAAC
The DNA here is from genome assembly GCA_035252445.1 of Nitrosotalea sp. Lineage (GTDB taxonomy): Archaea > Thermoproteota > Nitrososphaeria > Nitrososphaerales > Nitrosopumilaceae > Nitrosotalea. The sequence continues at coordinate 663 of DATFDB010000175.1, forward strand.
TTTGTCTATGAACCGAGTCTCATGCTGGTACAATGTAACAATAGCGGGTATAGCACCATGTATTTTCTCTTTTGATACAAACTGTCTTGTCCGCTCGACTTGTTTTTTTACTGCTTTCTCAAGAGCAGACTGGCTCATTTTATTCCAGTGCTTACAATCTATCAAAACTGCTATGTCTGATTTGATTCCTATAACATCAATTTGCACTCTGGGCTTTGTAAGGACCACGTTGCGGGTGGTCTCAAAATCCCTTGATTCTAATATCTCTGCAGCAAGTGATTCAAAATCCTGCCAACTAAGAAACCTAGAAACCTCCTCGATTGGGGCGCCCATGGTGATTGCAAGAATGCTTGTTTTGAGCTTGTCATTTTCATCAAACTGAATGAGACTGTTTTCGTATACGCCTATTCCATTTTGCATTAAATTATCTAAAATCTCAATTGATACTTCTTTGCCTATTTGGGTTGCCATTGCAAAATCTGTAACCGACATTCCTCCGGGAATTATTCCAGGTATGCTTCTTACTAACGTGTGTAGATTCACCAAGATCCATTCATCTCTTGTCTATAACATGATATGCCGCACATAAATGTCAGGTTATAACAATAGCTTGGGAGATTTTTATTTTCGTTTTCTTGTTTTTCAATTTGAATAGACCATGGTTATATAGCGTTCGCATCAAAACAATTTATGAAAATATTGCTAGTTGTCATACTAGCACTTGTCATTTTAGGGACAAAAGTTTCATTTGGTGACAAGGGAACTTATGTGGATAAAGTGGAATTTACACAATACTCTGATGCAAATACTGCAATAGAAGAAGTAAAAAATGGAAACTTGGACATTTATTATTCTGCAGTCCCGTCAAGCAGAATAGATTCACAGTTACATCACGATCTTAATGTATTCCAATCTACTGGAACAGAATACAGCCTCCTTGTAAACCCCGCCCCATCTGAAAAATTCAATCCCTTTTCAATACGAGAAGTTCGTTATGCCTTGAATTATCTTGTGGATCGTAACATGATTGTAGATGAAATACTGAATGGTTATGGTTCGAAAATGATATCTGCTTACAAACCCTATGATCCTGACTATCTCTTAATTTTGGGAAAACTTCAGTCGTTTAACTTTCAGTATAATCCTAGACTCGCAGAGAAAATGATATTTGATGCATTAACAAAGGCAGGTGCAGAAAAAACTGATGGAAAGTGGTACTATAAATCAAAACCAATTGAGATAACGATATTTATCCGGAATGATGATCAGGTGAGAAGATCTATTGGAGAAGTTCTTGCCTCTCAATTACAAAAAATTGGATTCACTGTAAAGACTGACTATGGAGATCTATCAAAAGCATTTTCTGTAGTATATGGTTCAAACCCTGCAGATGCACAATGGAATATTTACACTGAAGGATATACGATTGGAGGCTTTGTAAGATATGATTCTGTAATTATCGCTCAAATGTATGCCCCATGGTTTTCAAACATGCCTGGCTTCAATAACCCTGAATACTGGAATTACAACAACACCACGCTAGATTCTATATCGCAAGCAATTTTTGTAGGGAATTTTACTTCATCTCAAACGCGAGCCGCATTACTAAATGAAGGAGTTGTAGATGGCATCCAAGAATCTGTAAGAATATTTCTTGCTGCTCAGGTGGATCAATATGTAGCTAGCAAGAAAGTTCAGGGAATAATTAATGACTTTGGTGCCGGAATAACAAGTAGATTCACACCAATTAATTCACGAGATGAGTCTGATACTCTAAAAATTGGCGTAGCAAAGATCTATCAAGGAGCGTGGAATCCAGTAGCTGGATTCACTGACACGTACAGCCAAGAGATCTCCTCTGCAGTGATTGATCCAGGCGATTTTAAAAATCCATATACTGGACTTACAATTCCGGTACGAAGTGATTGGCAGGTTGAGACTGCTGGGCCTTTAGGAAAACTTGATGTTCCAAGCGATGCTATTCGGTGGGATCCACAACAACAAAAATGGGTTCATGTAGGACCCGGAACTAAATCAACTAGTAAAGTTACATTTCACATGAAATTCAGTAATTGGCATAATGGACAATCCATGGACATGAATGATGTCTTATACGGAATTTATTTTCTTTACCAGTGGGGCTCTGACCATGCATCTCAGACTAAGACATTTGATTCTGAATACTCTCCAAAGGCAAACCAAGCTGCAAAGACACTGATTGGAGTACGGGTCGTTGATGATGACACCATCGAGGTTTATCAAGATTATTGGCATTTTGATAAAAATGAGATTGCGGACTCGGCTCAAGTTTGGCCCAGTACACCATGGGAGATAATGTATGCAATGGAAAAATCTGTAGTTGATGGAAAACTTGCATTTTCAAGATCTGATGGAATAAGTAAAAATATTGATTGGTTATCGCTTCTTGTTCCAAGGGATGCACAGATGATGAGGTCAAATCTGGAAGAGTTTAAAACAGAAAATCAAATTCCTGTTGCATTAGAAGGACTTGCCAATTCTAGCTACTGTGACCTGAGGTACAATGCTAGTATGTCTTGGATAGATAAACATGGAAATGCTATGATAAGCAACGGACCGTTCTATCTTGACAGTTATCTGCCTGAGGCAAGTAAAATATCACTAAAATCGTTTAATGATGTGACGTATCCGTTTGGAGTAGGATACTGGAAGAAGTTTGAACAAGTACAGCTGCCAAAAATAGAAAAAATCAATATACCTACAGTTGTTCAAATAGGGAAGGATCTTGACATTAGTTCCCTTGCAACTCCCAACTCTGACGTGTACTATTACTTTGTAAACTCACAGGGCCAAGTTGTATACAGCGGAATACAAAATTCAGGTAATGGTTCTTTTGACATAATGGTCCCAGCAAAAAAAACTAGTGATTTTACAGTTGGAGCAAATGATATCAAGATCTTTGCCGTATCGAGTGATGCATATAGGCCTGATACGTTTAGCACAAGTTTTCTTGCAATAAAGGGAGAATATGATATTCCAACAGGAAATGCCAATATCATAGAGCAAAGTCCAAATGATAACCAAAACTATGTTACTATAATTCCATTTGTGACAGCAGGCACTATAATCACACTTGCCTTTACATTGATAAAAAGAAAGAAAACACAGAGGTCATCAAGGTAATGGGCTTTAAAAAATACCTTGCAAAACGCGCAATTACAATGTTCGGGGTCTTGATGGCCACTCTTTTGATAACAATTGCCCTAGTAGGATCAAACATGGATGCCATACTGAAACAAAGCGTGTCGCTTGAGATCAGGCAACAGATAACAAACAACAAATCTCTTGTCTCAAGCTTCAAGACTCCTGAACAACTTGACTCATACGTACACGACCAGATAAAACAACGAATGCTTGCACTTGGACTTGATCAGCCATGGTAT
>DATFDB010000176.1:0-8822 GCA_035252445.1 Nitrosotalea sp.
TCATTAGTATTATCAGTATAGTACTTTGCACCCTGAATTAGTGCAGATGCGCAATTGCCCACACCTGCGATAGCAATCTTGATCTTCTTTCCCAACTTATTCGATAGTACAAAATTACACCTACATATTAATTGTGATTTGTTAGATAGACGACCTTATACTGCAGATCACTGCAAGGTTTCCAAAACTCAAATAGTGTAAATGTTTTTTTGATAAATCTCTTCAAAGTCCAGCTTAAAGTAGAAATCAAGAAGGTGATCTCTACCATATGTTTCAAGCATTAGAAAATCCAAGTTGTGTGACTTGGTTTGATTTAATGCAAACTCAACCAAGGATGCAGCAAGTCCCTTCTTTCTCATGCTAGATATGGTTCCAAGGCAGTAAAGACCTAGCATGGAGTTGGACTCATACAAAGCTACGCATGAGCTAGATGATTCATCAACATAGTATCCTATTGTGCTAGATGATTTTTTTACGATCTCGTCTACTGAATCAATCCACTCATGACAGTCATATGCATTGCAGAATATTTCTGACCAGAGTAGCGATTCATGAGATGATATTCTACGAGCTTGCCGTGTAGTTGCTGTCTTTGGAATTTTTATCAGGACGTGTTGAACATCGTATAACTTGAAATTTTTTTCTAGTTTTTTTTCAAAATCTTTATTGTTTAATGTATAGATGTATGGCACAGTGTTGTATTTCTCAAAAAGATTCAGAGATTCGTTCAATATTTTGTCATCAAGGCATGTTAATTTTGTAAGTTTGTTAAAAAAAACATCATTTGGTAAGTTTTGATTATAAAACAATGTTCCACATTTGAGATTAACTGAATTACTCCAAAAACCTGTAAAGGCAAGATCAACTGCTTCAGATCTTGACACTAGATCTTTATTCCAAGCACTCGGCATATTCGTTCAAAATCTTGGTGACTGATGTTATTTCCTGCAATTATCCTAGAACATATGTTTTCAAGTATTTCAAGTGCTCTTGGAGAATTTAGATCATCGTCTAATGCAGCAAGAAAGTTTCCTAGCAATTTAAAAATTTCACCATCTGTTTTTTCCGATGCTTTCAAATTAACTGCAGACATCATATCCAATAATGGTTTTTTTTCTGTAATTTGATTTTCATCAAAATTCATGTCATCACGATAATGTTTTGAGAACAAGTAAAGTCTCAACAGATTTTGCCCATATTTTTTCACCAGATCTTGCGACCACATTACATTTCCGAGTGACTTTGACATCTTCTCTCCACCTGATAGAACAAGCCCCACATGCATCCATACTTTGACTGGATTTTTTGACCCTGAAAGTAGCTCATATTGTGCAAGATGCGACTCGTGATGAGGATACAAAAGTTCTCTTGCACCTCCATGAATATCATAACTTGTTCCAAAGTTCTCTAATGCTACAGTAGTATCTTGCATATGCCACCATGGAATTCCCTCTCCAAATTTGCTTGGCCATGTAAAATCAAAGTTTTCCGAGCAGTTCCATAGCATTATGTCCTCTTGTCTTTTTTTGTTAGGTCCAATATCCAATCGGTGAAGTTCTAGTTGGTTATGAGACTGTTTAGACAGCATTCCATATGTTTTGACTTTGGATGTGTCAAGATAGACATTGCCATTTGCATAGTATGCTGCCTTGTCATCAAGTAGTTTTGAGATGTGTTTTTCTATATATTGTACATAATCAGAAACGTATGCAAGCCTATTGACACTCTGGATATTAAGCATAGCAAGGTCTTCGGCGAATTTTTTTGCATAAAATACTGCAATGGAGCGATAGTTTTGCGATTCAGATTTTGCTTTATTGAAAACATTTTGATTGATATCTGTCATGTTCACTAGTACGTCAGTATCATATCCCCTTTCGTTCAAATGCCTGCACAGAAGATCATACGTTAAAAAAATTCTTGCGTGTCCCATGTGAGTAAAATCATACAGGGTGGGTCCGCAAATGAATATTTTTACTATTTTTCCAATTGGTTCAAAATTATCTTTATTTGAAGAAAAAGAATTGAATAGTGTGATCATGACACGTTTTATCTTCCGCCTTGAGATATTATAGGTGTCAATGTCACAGTAGAACGCACTTTAGGAATTCTTCTTATCTTGTGTGTTACTATGTTTTCCAAAGTAGCGTCAGAGTCAGCCTGAACCTTGACGAATATGTCATATATCCCGTAGGTACCTCGTACTTCTTTCACTTCTGGAATTTTGGCTAGCTCATTTATGATTTCTATTTCTGAGCCTAGATCACAATTTATGAGAATGTATAACGCATCCATGCTGTATCAATTAAATTTATCACATAAAACGATATCCATGATTTAAAAGGATGTACATTGTACAACACGACATGAACAACGAGATCGTTGTTAGAGAGATCAAACCAATTAACATAGAAGGAGGATTTGTGATAGACGGATTTCCTTATGCGGGTCTGGCAAATGCCATAGCAACAGAATCCATGATAAATACGGCATCCCAATTCGAGTTGGCAGGAGTTCTTGATTCAGAGCTCTTCCCCCCAATTAGCATCATAAGAGATGAAGTGCCAGGATTTCCTGCAAGGATATTTGTCAATGAGGAATTAAAAGTGGCAATATTCTCATCTTATCTTACTCCTCACGAATCTTTGCATCGTGAAGTTGCAAAGACCATGTTAAAATGGGCAAGTGAACACAAATGCTCACTCATAGTAAGTAGTTCTGCAGTAAAGACAGAGGAAAAACCCATTGTGATAGGGGTAGCAAGCACTGCAGAAGCAAAAAAGCGATTGGTAGATGCACAAATTCCAATACTCAAAAATGGCACAGTCCCTGGAATACCAGGAATTTTGTTAAATGAAGGAGCAATGACAAAAACCAACGTCATAGTTTTATTATACAAGGGCCAAGAAAGCGGACCTGACTTTAGAGCAGGTGCAGAAATTTGTATGGCAATGTCGAAGCTTGTTCCAGGCGCATCATGTGATTTGGGAACCCTTATGAGTGAAGCTGAAAACATCGAACAACACATGAAGCAGGCAGAAGAAGATGCGGGCCCACTGCGAGATGCAATATACGGATGAGCTATCAAGAGCGAGAAATCTCAAGAGAAAATCTTGAAAAACACCTCAAAGTTTTGGATTCAGACGAGGGAATAAGATTAGAGAACAAAAATGAGTTTATTTTTATCAATAAAACTTCCAAGAGATACTGTATTGACATATCAAAAAACAACCATGATGAATTTCTTTACATGAGTACCGTTCAAGAAGTTTTAGATTTTTTAGCAGACAGGATAAAGACTTCAAAGATTTTCTCATACTAGACACGTAATAACATGAGATGACGTCGATACTAGAATTTGCGGCAACAGTCATCATAATATCCGTATCAGGAGTAATGTCTCCAGGACCTCTATTTGCTGCAAATGTAGCGTATGGCACAAGATTAGGATGGAAATCAGGAATCAAGATGGCGTATGGGCATACGTTAGTTGAGCTGCCACTTGTCATACTACTTGGGATAGGAGCGATATCTCTTAGCGTATTACCGCAGTTTAGGGAATACATCTCAATACTTGGAGCAATCAGCCTCTTTGCTTTTGCAGGGCTGCAAATAAGAACGATTTACAGGAGCTCTTTTTTGCAATCATCTCCAAAGTATGGCCCATTCTTCATGGGAGCTATTTTGAGTGCGCTAAATCCGTTTTTCTTGATCTGGTGGTTCACTATAGGTTTCAAATTAATTTCAGATTCATTAGTATTGTATTCATTTATTGGAATTGGAATAATGTTTGGGTTTCACATATGGATGGATTATGCATGGCTTGGTACAGTAGGGTTTTTGTCAAAACGCGGAAAAAACATTCTCTCTACAAAAAACTATAAAATTTTCATGATTGCACTAAGTGGAATTTTAGTATATTTTGGCATAATCTTCTTACTTGGAATTTCACACTAGCCACAGTCAAGGATTTCCAAATCTCCTTTACATTCATTGTCAAATTGAGATATCTTTTCATTTAGCTGGGCGCAAAATTCAGGATCTTTTGTTTGATCGTATTTTTTGATATCACCTGCTGTCTCAAGTTGTCTTATTTGACAAGTATTTACAAACCCCGTACCATACAAAACAGCGACTGAAATTACACCAATAACAACTATAACGAGAGCATATTTCAGAGGCTTGCTAGACATCTTCGGGTTTCGAAACATCAACTTCTATGGTCGATACATTTCGTTCTCTTCCATCTTTTGACTCCATCCGTTCTGAGAAGATCCTCACACCACTGACTTTGTAGCCCACAGCATTCATTCTCTTAACTATCATCTGCGATACATCTACTGCAGCAGTTATGCTCTTACCTCGTGCTTTTATTGTCACAGTTGGCTCGTTTGCGAGCAGTGTCAACGTAGCGTTTACGTATGTAAGAATTGGTTTTTTACCAATAAAGACAATATTTGGCGGTCTTGCCACGAACAAGCTCTTTATGCGTTTTATTTAATGGTTAAGATTCTTTTTTTCTATATATTTCTCAAGAACTTTCTCAATATCTTCGGCTTGCGATTGCTTTACTTCATCAACTATTTCTTTTTCTTCGATTTCATAGCAATTTAGAAGGTCATTTTTATCCTTGAAAAAAAGCATTACCTTATCTTGATATATACAATAGTATAACTTGTCAATTTCCATTTTTTCTGTTTGTAGTTTGATTCCTTCTTTTTCTATTAGAACCGGGTAATCCACAATACTCATTGACAAGTACAGTATTTAGATGTAATTTGAAAAATTTCCAAAAATGACTTTACACCAAATAATATAATAAGCAAAATCATACATTAGGAAGCTCGTGCAGCATAGAGTAATTTTTCACATAGATTTCGATTATTTTTATGCCCAATGCGAGGAATTGAGAAATCCTGAACTGAAGACAAAACCTGTAGTGGTATGCGTATTCTCAGATAGGGGTGGAGATAGCGGTGCGGTTGCAACCGCAAATTACCAAGCAAGAAAATATGGCGTAAAATCAGGAATGCCGATAAAGTTTGCAAAAAGGAAAATGGAAGAACTCCAAGATGCAGTGTTCTTGCCCACTGATTTCGATTATTATTCAGAAATTTCTGAATCTGCAATGAGTATCATTAGGACCTATGCAGATATTTTCGAATATGTTGGAAAAGATGAAGCATATCTTGATGTCACAAAAAGAACTGAAGAAGATTTTACAAGGGCATCGCATCTTGCTCAGCAATTAAAAAACTCACTGCGAAGCAGTGTCAAACTGTCATCAACTATTGGTATATCATCAAATAAGCTAGTTTCAAAGATCGCCACCGATTTTAAAAAACCAGACGGCCTGACCGTAGTAGAACCAGACAAGATAGAGTCATTTCTTGATCCATTACCAATTAAGGTCATACCAGGAATTGGAAAAAAATCTGAAGAAAAATTCCATGAATTAGAACTTCAAACCATATCGGAGTTGAAAAAACTAGACGTGTTTGCACTTAATGGCCTATTTGGGCGAAAAACAGGAACTTACATCTACAACGCCGCAAGAGGAATTGACGAATACCCAGTATCCCCAAGAGGAGACCCGATACAATATAGCAGAATAGTCACACTAAAACAAGACACGAAGAGTTTTGACTCATTATCAAAAGACCTCGAACAATTATGTGAAGACGTACAGAATGCAATAGTAAAAGACAATCTCGTTTTCAAGTCAGTAGGAATTCAGTTTGTGCAAGAAGATCTCTCAAACAGAACAAAATCCAGAATGCTAAAAAATCCAACATCTAGCCTAGAAGAACTGAAGAAGACTGCGCTCCAGTTACTTAGAGAATCGCTTGCAGACCAACGGCTGCAGATAAGAAGATTGGGGGTTAAAGTTTCTGACTTTTCAGAAGTATCAGGGCAGGCAGATATTACAAATTTCTTCTAAGATAGTATGCCTACATGTGTTGCAAGTCTTTTGTGTTCATCTGGCGAGATCCATTCCACTTGCAAATAATCCATTATTTTTTCATCCTCCATACCTAGCCTTTTTGCCTCCTTGACGGCAACAACATATGCTTCGATTTCAGTTGGCCTATCTACATAAGAATACGATTTATCGTACAGGTCAAGTCCTTGCCTTTGCTGCTTGACATGTACAAGCTCATGCACTATGTCTAGATACAGTGTAACAATATCAGAATTTTTCAGGTGATTTAACGCCACTACTATTATTGCGTCATCGTTTTTCACATGCATATAATGCGTATTCGTATCTACAACCACTTTGGTCTTGAAAAAGACGTCATCGAGTTCAGTGCTTGAGCCAAAAACCTTCTGTAATACTTCAACTTGTTTTAGGCCAATGAAAATATCTTCAATACTATAGGTGCCTGGGGCTACGTCTCTATTGATTTTTATCGTATCCATGTTTTGCAACTTCAATTTCATTTTTTTTTAATCTTTTTGTTTCAACATATGTCACAATGAGTAGGAATACAAAGAGCCATGGAAGAAACATTATCTCCCCTGCAATACCATGAAATGATTGGAATTCGTTAACATTTGTAGATACTTTGAGTACGAAAAGTGAAAGAGAAAGTATTCGAATTACGTTTACCCCTATTGTTCCAATTACTCCAAGCACAAAATAAGCCGCCTTCCTATTTCTTTGTATATTCATCTTGAGCAAAAATGCCATCATAACAAGAGAGTAGATGATTATGCTGTGAACTCCAGCCGAAGGCCAAAATACTTGAAGTGCAAAGGGGCCATGGTCACCGCTCAGGAACATAATGTTGCCATGCGCACTGGCAATGCCCAGGTTGAAGACCTTTATCAGAAATACATCAAGACTTACGAGATATGGAACCACATATTGCAATGGACCAAGTGAGTCATATGGGAAAAATGCATCAAGTGACAAAATGATTGCAGTGCCTGCAGCATAGATTGGCCCTGCAGGTGAAATTCTTATCCATCGCTTGCCAAACAATACAGTTAGAGTTATCATGAAAAAGGCTGCAATAACAATAAAGTCCCACATCCATGTCCACGAATCCACCAACAAAACATGGTATTGGGGAGCTATTGAGACAAGGAATGTTCTCAAGCCAAATTCTACTCCTATTAGATAACCAATAGCTGCGCCTGCTATCGGAATTGATGCAAGTAGCCTTTTCTTTGGAATCTCAAGTTTCAGCCCTATTAGTTCAGCTGCAATGAATGCCATGGCAAAAAGAAATCCGCCGCGACCTTGGTTCCAACCAAGACTAAAAGTGTCTGGAAAGACAGCAAGAGCAAACATTATTGGAGATGCAATAATTGCTATAGCAATAAGCACGCTTCTATTTTGCAATAATTTAATGCAAAATGTGTTCAATAAAAACTCTAGCAGTCAAAAATAATCTTTAATTGATTTTTGCTTTCTTGCTTTTTGCAGTTTACTTCGTGCTAACCACTCTTTTTTGTCTACACTAAGCCCTTTACATGCAATATCAAGTCCTTCTTCAAAACTAGACGCAATCATAGGTTTCTGTTTTAATGCCATCCTAACTCCCTCTCGCACTTGCCAAACGCCTACAGGAACTGCATATTCTGGACGTATCTCACGAAGAACCATGGCTCCAGCCTGAACCTTATTTGTCAAAAGGTATTCTGCCACAGCAAGCCGGGAAGCAAAATGCGCTCCGGCAGTTTCAGGATAGTGTAAGAGGCCGTTAATATTTTCAAAATCTGAACCAAATCCAACATTTCCACTTTGATCGTACCAAGCCTCCTGCATCTCAAACATCCATCTACTTGGAAACAAAAGTACGGAATATAGATTTCCAAGATGCTCAAAAGTAAAAATTTGATAACTATCGATCTCAGAGAAATCAACTATCTCTTCGAGAAGAGCCTTTGAAATAGTATCATCAGTTGCAGTTATGCTCCATCTAGTTGGAACCAATCTGCGATTTTTCCCAAACATGCCTATGCTGAAACATTTTTGGATTTTGCTTACCTCAATTCCTCGGTTATAAAGTTCCAAAATTGCATCTTGGGCCAGTATATCTTTATCATAGAATAATTTCTGGACATTCTTGTTAGATGAGGAATTTGTAAACTTGACACTTTTTATCTCACCAATTGGTCCAAATGGGGCATTTTCAGAATCTACAAAAGAAGAAGCACGAGTATTTTTTACAAATTCTATTTCAGAATCCGTAGAATGCGATGACATGGCAAGGTCTTGTAGGCTTTCAATGTACCTGCCTTGTGGCTCGTTTACCTTGATTGTCTGTATGCCTCTCACTAGAGATAGTCTATAGTTCACAATGTCTTCCAAGCTCTTTCCGACCCACGACTCTGGCGTATCCATAACAAGAGTGTCACCGTGAACTGGAGGTACCATGGGCCCTACCAAGACCTTTGGATATCCATAAGAGCCAACAAAAACGGATGGCGGGCTAGAACCCTCTACATAATTTGAAGAAAATAGATTTGCATATTTTGAGAGATATTCATTCCAGTTAGATTCAATTGCCTTTCGTATCTCGGCAGCAGTTCTGGCCAATGGTTTTCAGATTGTTTTGATATTAATAATATGTTTGATACAATCACTTTTGAGTTATATTCAACTGTTTACAAGAAATATCAAAAAATGGCAGACGCAGAATCTTTTGGCATAGAAAAAGGATACGGGAAACAGGCAGTTGACTGGATGAATGAAGAGGCAAAGAAGATGGAATGGAAGTTTGAGGCAAGACTGTACAACTACGAACTAGCTAGCCAGAACTTTGGCACATTTGAGATGTTTTCGTGGATAGGAGACTCAAAAGCAGCAC